>NZ_JBJIAB010000282.1:0-201 GCF_045310795.1 Candidatus Clostridium helianthi | reverse complement strand
TCCAAATTATTTAAGGTTGCTAATGAAGCTAAAATAATTGGCTTACCGTTAGACGGTTTAGCCGTCAAAATAGCCAGATCTATAACATTAATAAAAACTATTCAATCAGAGATTGATACATTGTTACAGAAAATTAACAATTTTATACAGTCTGAAACTTTTCCTGAATCTATTAGAGCTAATATTGAACTAATTGATTCA
>NZ_JBJIAB010000281.1:0-201 GCF_045310795.1 Candidatus Clostridium helianthi | reverse complement strand
AAAATTCTTCAATGGCTTGAATATGAAAAAAAGAAAAGAAACATAGAGTTTGTTCATGGAATTGGTAAAAGAAAAACCAAAATTCAAAAGTGGACAGAGCAACTATCTGAATATAAAGAGAGAGAAGAAAAATATAATTTGAGTAAAAAAATATTTTCAAAAAGAAATAGTTATTCTAAAACTGATCCAGACGCAACTTTC
>NZ_JBJIAB010000280.1:0-202 GCF_045310795.1 Candidatus Clostridium helianthi | reverse complement strand
TATCATATTCTTATGAATTGCTGCAATTTCTCTTCCTTCTTTTATCATTCCTTCAGCATCTTCACTTACAACTTCTCTACTTATTGGTCCATCAACTATTTCTGTAATTTCTTTTATTACTTCACTGAAGTCTCTTCCTTCTTTTGCTATTAATGATGGATTTGTTGTTACACCACATATTACTCCCATTTCATTTGCTTCT
>NZ_JBJIAB010000279.1:0-204 GCF_045310795.1 Candidatus Clostridium helianthi | reverse complement strand
ACAAAGTCTGAAAGCGATGATATACTGAGTAAGCTGTCAGAAACGACAGAAACTTGTAAAGCCTTGTAACAAGAAGGCTTAGAAAGAAAAATTGGTCTTTGAAAATTGAACAGAATAACATAAATATATTTAAGTAAACCAGCAATTCTTTATTTGAGTAAGCTAAGATTAAACTTTTTATTGAGAGTTTGATCCTGGCTCAGG
>NZ_JBJIAB010000278.1:0-210 GCF_045310795.1 Candidatus Clostridium helianthi | reverse complement strand
ATAGTCATACTTTTGCGAAAGCATTGTATCAAAATATTTATCCATAAACATTTATGCTTTCCTAATTTCAGAATCTATCCATCATAGCTCCAAATTACTCTTGCATTTTTAAAATGTATCCCATAGATATTAATCTTTATATTATTACTATACTTTGAAAAATATCTATGCTAGAAGTAAGGAACATGTTTTGTGAAGTGTTTCATTAGA
>NZ_JBJIAB010000277.1:0-213 GCF_045310795.1 Candidatus Clostridium helianthi | reverse complement strand
TTCACCATGCGCCCTTTGTAGCTTGACCTTTTGTTCGTTTACTAATGTCTATTACTTCGTCAACTTCAAAAATTACTCATTCGCGTACATTTAAGTACTGCTCATTTCATAATTTTTTCGTTTCCTCGTACTAGCCATTATTAAACTTCACAAATTAGTACGCATTTTAGTATCTACTACAAAAATTACGTTATCCAATTTGGTTTAATCATT
>NZ_JBJIAB010000276.1:0-216 GCF_045310795.1 Candidatus Clostridium helianthi | reverse complement strand
CCTGTTCGGAATGGGAAGGAGTGTTACCTCTATGCCATCATCACGAGATTAAGTGAGTTCCCAAATCTATGATTTGGTTGAACGAACTTATGCAAATCGCTAAAGCGATTTGTATTCCTTTTAAGGAATTTGTTCTTTCAAAATTGCACACAGTTTCTTTAATGTATTTACAACTTGACTATATTGGTCAAGCCCTCGACCTATTAGTATCAGTCA
>NZ_JBJIAB010000275.1:0-217 GCF_045310795.1 Candidatus Clostridium helianthi | reverse complement strand
AAAAGTAAATCTCTATAGTTTTGATTTATATTTTAATATATTTCTCCGAAGGAGCGTGGCGCAGCCACTTTTTTATTTTTTATTTAAGATAAAAAATAAATGATGGAAAAAGTAGATTGATAATGTTGACTAATTGTACTGCATATGATAAAATACTTTTGAAAATTGAATTATGTTACTCTTATCAAGAGAGGTGGAGGGAAAGGGCCCTGTGAAA
>NZ_JBJIAB010000274.1:0-218 GCF_045310795.1 Candidatus Clostridium helianthi | reverse complement strand
GTACCAGACGAAGTGTACACAAATATGAATGAACACATAGCAAAAGGTGAAAAGACTGAAGAAGCTTGGAATGAGTTGTTTAAAGCATATGCAAAAGCTTATCCAGAACTTGCAGCAGAATATACTAAATGGATGAGTGGAGAACTTGATAAAGAAGCTTTATTAAACAACGAAGAACTTTGGAGCTTTGATAAAGAAATGGCTACAAGAGAATCTTC
>NZ_JBJIAB010000273.1:0-218 GCF_045310795.1 Candidatus Clostridium helianthi | reverse complement strand
TGCAGTACCATCAGCGTAATAGACCTTAACTTTCCTGTTCGGAATGGGAAGGAGTGTTACCTCTATGCCATCATCACGAGATTTTCTTTTGAAAGAAATACTATTGAAAGAAATACTATTCTTTCAAAATTGCATATAATTTTAATGTATATTACAACTTGATTATATTGGTCAAGCCCTCGACCTATTAGTATCAGTCAGCTAAATATGTTACCATA
>NZ_JBJIAB010000272.1:0-223 GCF_045310795.1 Candidatus Clostridium helianthi | reverse complement strand
TGCAGTACCATCAGCGTAATAGACCTTAACTTTCCTGTTCGGAATGGGAAGGAGTGTTACCTCTATGCCATCATCACCAGATCATTACAAATAATATTATACTTTGCAACACATCTTATGTCAAGTATTTTTTATATTATTCTTTGAAAATTGCACACAGTTTCTTTAATGTATTTACAACTTGACTATATTGGTCAAGCCCTCGACCTATTAGTATCAGTCA
>NZ_JBJIAB010000271.1:0-228 GCF_045310795.1 Candidatus Clostridium helianthi | reverse complement strand
CACCTGGGTCGATAAGGTCGCGACCTCGATCGCGATCGCAGGCGTCTCGTTGCCGCATTACTGGCTCGGTATGGTGCTGGTCATCATCTTCTCGGTGCAGCTCAACTGGCTGCCTGCGGTCGGCGCCGGACCCGGCGGCTCCGCGGCCTGGGCATGGGACTGGGAGCATCTGCGCTATCTGGTGCTGCCGGCGATCACCACCTCGGTGATCCCGATGGGCATCGTCAC
>NZ_JBJIAB010000270.1:0-230 GCF_045310795.1 Candidatus Clostridium helianthi | reverse complement strand
CCTAAAATCATGTTCAAAATAATATCATATGCTTATTCTCAAAATATTTATTCAAGCAGAAAAATCGAAAAAGCATGTAAAAGAGATATAAATTTCAAATGGTTACTTCAATGTTATAAGGCACCGGATCATGCTACAATTAGTAGATTTCGCAAAGACTATATTTCAAATGAGGTAATTGAAGATTTATTTTATCAACAAGTTAATTATTTAGCAAATCAAAATGAAAT
>NZ_JBJIAB010000269.1:0-230 GCF_045310795.1 Candidatus Clostridium helianthi | reverse complement strand
CATATTCAAGCCATTGAAGAATTTTATCAATATCATCTATTAATGTTTCTTTCTGAACAGTAAATTTTTTTAATTCTCCAAGGTTAATATTTTCTAAAAGAACAAGAATTTTATCAAACATTTTTTCTTCATTTTTTAAAATAGTTTTTTTCCAAACAAATGTATAACGATTAGCATTCGCTTCGATTTTAGTACCATCAATAAATGCATTTTCAAATAGTATTTCATTT
>NZ_JBJIAB010000268.1:0-231 GCF_045310795.1 Candidatus Clostridium helianthi | reverse complement strand
CGAGGCGCTGGCGATGTCGAGCGCGGTCGCCGGTACCCTGCGCATCAAGGCGCCGTACGAATTCGGCGCGCATCACGCCGGGCCGGTCGCCTGCGCGGTGATGGGCCGCTATCCGGAGCTCGCGATCCGGATCGATGTCGAGCACGACATCGTCAACCCGATCGCGGAGAATTACGACATCGTGTTCGCGATGCTGGAAGCGCCGCTGCCGTCGGCCGGCATCGTGATCCG
>NZ_JBJIAB010000267.1:0-232 GCF_045310795.1 Candidatus Clostridium helianthi | reverse complement strand
ATTTGTTCTGTTCAATTTTGAAAGACTAAGTCTTTCAAAATGCGTAGCTTAGTAGCGACAAGTGCGAAGAAGCGAAATTTTTATGAAATGAAGTGTACTTCATGTACATGAGTGAGTAAAAATTGAAGCTGATGAAGCAATTGAAGTTAATAAGTAAGCAGATGTTCTTTGAAAATTGCACATAGATTAATGTATATAAAATACAACAAAGCCAAGAATAAATATTCTTTGT
>NZ_JBJIAB010000266.1:0-233 GCF_045310795.1 Candidatus Clostridium helianthi | reverse complement strand
TTATTCTTGGCTTTGTTGTATTTTATATATACATTAAATCTATGTGCAATTTTCAAAGAACATCTGCTTGCTTATTATCGTCAATTGCTTCGTCAGCTTCAAATTTTACTCACTCACGTACGTGAAGTACGCTTTATTTCATAAAAATTTTGCTTCCTCGCACTTGTCGCTACTAAGCTACGCATTTTGAAAGACTTAGTCTTTCAAAATTGAACAGAACAAATACTTAAGTA
>NZ_JBJIAB010000265.1:0-235 GCF_045310795.1 Candidatus Clostridium helianthi | reverse complement strand
GGCACGCTGCTGGTCGGTTCGGTGCGGCAGCTGCCGGTGTGCATCGGCGAGACGCCGGCTTTGATGCTCGGGCCGTTGACCGTCGAGCCGCCGTTCCGCAGCCGCGGCGTCGGTCGTGCGCTGCTCGAGCGCGCGATCAATGATGCCCGCGCCAAGGACCATCGGATCATCGTGCTGGTCGGCGACGAGCCGTACTATTCTCGCGTTGGCTTCAAGCCGGTGCCGAAGGGACGGA
>NZ_JBJIAB010000264.1:0-236 GCF_045310795.1 Candidatus Clostridium helianthi | reverse complement strand
ATCGTCTTAATAGCCGGGATGTCGAAGCCGAGATCCCTGGAATGGCGTATGAACGTCAGTCGCCGAACATCCTCTGCTTCATAGAGGCGCCGCCTGCTCTCTGTGCGGGGCGGCGGCGGGATGAGATTGATCCGCTCGTAGTAGCGGATTGTCTCGATATTGACGCCTGTCCGTTGTGACAAGGCTCCGATGGTGATCATGGCGAATTCATTCCGTAACGGTGGTTCGAGTAGGGA
>NZ_JBJIAB010000263.1:0-236 GCF_045310795.1 Candidatus Clostridium helianthi | reverse complement strand
CTTATAGCCAAAGAATCACATCCATCAAAATTACCAATGAAACATTCCACAAAAGTATATTACTCATTTCTAATTGGGATATATTTCATAGTATAAATCTAACTTATAATTGGCTTATCTATATAGATAAACAACTTAAGAATTTGATTTATGCTTTGTAATAAATACCATATTAGAAAGTAGAAACATTTTTATGCAGCAGGCATTGAAAATGAGCTGTTAAAAGCTCTTAATTG
>NZ_JBJIAB010000262.1:0-236 GCF_045310795.1 Candidatus Clostridium helianthi | reverse complement strand
AAAGCAATAGAAGCAGCTAAAGCAGAAACAACAAAACCATCTATTATAATAGTTAAAAATCAAATTGGTTTTGGATGCCCAGCAAAACAAGGAAAAGCTTCAGCACATGGTGAACCTCTAGGCGCAGATAATGTAACTGCTATGAAGGAAAACTTAGGCTGGAAGACAGAGCCTGCATTCTACGTACCAGACGAAGTGTACACAAATATGAATGAACACATAGCAAAAGGTGAAAA
>NZ_JBJIAB010000261.1:0-237 GCF_045310795.1 Candidatus Clostridium helianthi | reverse complement strand
TATCGCAGCTTATCGCGTCCTTCATCGGCTCCTGATGCCAAGGCATTCACCATGCGCCCTTTGTAGCTTGACCTTTTAAGTTTTGTTAGTACAAAACTGGTTATATTAATCATTCACAAAGAATATATTTCTTGGCTTTGTTGTATTTTATATACATTAAATTATATGCAATTTTCAAAGAACATTGGTGGGCTTAAATGGACTCGAACCATCGACCTCACGCTTATCAGGCGTGCG
>NZ_JBJIAB010000260.1:0-238 GCF_045310795.1 Candidatus Clostridium helianthi | reverse complement strand
GCCATTCCGGCACAGGCTGGAGCGCGACCAGTTGAGGCTGATGCCTTGCCGCGCTTTAGCGCCTTGTTTGCGCATGATCTTTCCGCGAAACCGCAGCGTGCGTTTCCGGATGATGATCTGGTGCGTGCGCTGAGTGATAAAACAAATCCACAGGCGGCAACAACATGATGTCCAGCAACCCGTTTGAAACTGCGGCGATCCTCGACGGCATTCGCCGCTGGGTCGAGATCGAGTCTCC
>NZ_JBJIAB010000259.1:0-240 GCF_045310795.1 Candidatus Clostridium helianthi | reverse complement strand
CGACATCGCCGGCTCGAACATCATGCCCTTCTCGGACGGGTCGGACGCGATGATCGCATTCGACGGCACGATCCAGATCGACAGCCCCTCGCCGCGGCGTGTGTAAATGTCGCGCGCGGCCTGAAGCGCCAGCGTCGCATCCGCTGCATGCAGCGAGCCGACGTGCTTGTGCGCGAGGCCGTTACGGCTGCGGATGAAAACTTCCCAAAGCTGGGTGTTCTGAGTGGTCATGACAACCTC
>NZ_JBJIAB010000258.1:0-240 GCF_045310795.1 Candidatus Clostridium helianthi | reverse complement strand
CGGCATCATGTCTCCCGCGCCCTTTCGTCTGATGTAGGCGCTTTCTTCAGATCACCTATAGCGCGTCCAGGCCGTAGGCCGAATGCAGGGCGCGCACGGCCAGTTCGGCGTAGGCGGCGTCGATCAGGACGCTGATCTTGATTTCCGAGGTCGAGATGGCCTGGAACTTGACCCCCTTGTCGGCCAGGGCCTTGAACATGGTCTGGGCCACGCCCGCATGGCTTCGCATGCCCACGCCCA
>NZ_JBJIAB010000257.1:0-240 GCF_045310795.1 Candidatus Clostridium helianthi | reverse complement strand
AAGAGGCCAGTCGCGCCCTGTTCGCCGCCGACCGTGCGCGCCTGATCGCCCTGATCGCGCCCTGGCCCACGGATGTCCGGGCGCAGATTCTCGAACTGTTAGACGGCGCGTAGCGTGGTGGAGGGGCTCTTGAAGTCCCCCGGACGCCTGCGATGCGGGGGCGGCCCTCCGTCACGACGCGAAGACGCGCCGCGCCACCTCCCCGCTCCGCAGGGCGGAGACTTCATGCTATCCTCCGCC
>NZ_JBJIAB010000256.1:0-241 GCF_045310795.1 Candidatus Clostridium helianthi | reverse complement strand
GAACTGCGCCACCGCGTCGAGCTTGACGGGGAAGGTGTTCTGCGCGGCATCGTAGAACAGCGCCGCCAGCTTCAGGTCGAGTTCGGGATAGATCCCGAACAGGATGCCGACGATGAGCGCCAGCGCCAGCGCGATGAAAAGTCCAGTCCGGTTCATGGCGCGCGGTTTAGCCGAGGCGGGAGGGCATGGGAAGCATCACGGCTGCGGCGATTGCGACGGCAATGGCGGGGGCGGCGGTAAC
>NZ_JBJIAB010000255.1:0-241 GCF_045310795.1 Candidatus Clostridium helianthi | reverse complement strand
GAAGCGAGCTGACGCCTCCGAAAAATGTGACCGGCGTGTCGCCGAGGCCCTTGAAGCTGTAGGCGTATTGCGCGCCCTCGGACGACAATCCGCTGCCGGCAGTAAATGCGCCCGCGCCGAAGCCGCCGGTGAATGAATTCACCGGCATGCTGTAGCTGCTGAAAGAAAAGCCCTTGCGGAAGCCGTCCTCATCCGGCGCGCTTCCCCAATATTGCGTCGTGGTGTCGCCGCCCAATCCGAA
>NZ_JBJIAB010000254.1:0-241 GCF_045310795.1 Candidatus Clostridium helianthi | reverse complement strand
GGTGGGCTTAAATGGACTCGAACCATCGACCTCACGCTTATCAGGCGTGCGCTCTAACCAGCTGAGCTATAAGCCCTTATTCTGAAGGAAAATCCCTCAAAATTGAACAGAACAAATACTTACGTAACCTTTGAGCAAGTATTTTATATTTTAATACATCAATGATGTATCTGTACTAGTCAGACATCATGCTGATCTAGATTTCTCCATAGAAAGGAGGTGATCCAGCCGCAGGTTCTCC
>NZ_JBJIAB010000253.1:0-242 GCF_045310795.1 Candidatus Clostridium helianthi | reverse complement strand
AGAAGCAGGCGCCGCTGCTGGCCAAGAACGTCGCCTGGGCCGCGCAGACCCAGGTGGCGCACTGGATGACGGTCGTGGCCGACTGGAAGACCCAGCTCGGCGACGACTGGGACAAGACCTATGCCGCCAGCAACACGATCTACGTGGCGCGGCAGAACAACGTGATCTTCAGCGTGCTGGCGCAATTCTTCGGACCCGACGCCGTCAACAGCCGCCTGATGCTGATCGAAACCATCTCCTTC
>NZ_JBJIAB010000252.1:0-242 GCF_045310795.1 Candidatus Clostridium helianthi | reverse complement strand
AGTCCGCCTGTTGCAGAGTGTGTGCGACCAGCGACACGCTGTTGCGGCGGGCGCCGATCATCTGCGCCATCGCCTCCTGGGTCAGGACGATCTTGTTGCCGCCGGAGAGGTCGCGCATGTGCAACAGGCAACGCGCCAGCCGCGACTCCACGGTGTGCGCTGCGTTGCAGCCGGCAGTCTGCTGGACCTGGGCGTAGACGGCGAGCCCGTGCCGGATCAACGCCGCGCGAAGCGTCGGGCTC
>NZ_JBJIAB010000251.1:0-242 GCF_045310795.1 Candidatus Clostridium helianthi | reverse complement strand
GGTCCCATAAGACCAATCTTAACACCACTTATTGATGCCTCATCTATATCTGCCCCATTTGCCTTTTGTTCTTCCATTGCTGCTGTTATTCCCATAATTGGTGTTGCCATAAATGGTTGTGTATTAAAGAATTCTAAATGTCTTTTAAGTGCTGCACTTAATTCATCACCTTTATATAATTTCTTCAAAGCTGGAATTAATGTAACACAAAAACCTATTGCTTGCATTCTTTCAAAATTAAA
>NZ_JBJIAB010000250.1:0-243 GCF_045310795.1 Candidatus Clostridium helianthi | reverse complement strand
CTTGCCGACCTTCGCGCGGTGCGAACGGCCGAGGGCGGCATCCTTGAGATTGGTGGGGTTCCAGCCGGGGCGCTTGGCACACGGGCCGGAGGAGAAATGCGGCACATTGGGCCGCGAAGCGGGCTTCGCTGCAGTCATGATCTACCCTTCCAGATAGCTGCCTCTCGGTGGGGAGAGGTATCCCGCCATCGCAGATAGTGGAAAGGTCGGCGAACGTCAAGGAAGTTCGGACTTGTCCGGAAC
>NZ_JBJIAB010000249.1:0-243 GCF_045310795.1 Candidatus Clostridium helianthi | reverse complement strand
CATCTGGGTGAGGATCTTGCGCAACGCGCGGCGGCTGATGCCGAGCTCGGTGGCGAGCTCGCGCTCCGGCGGCAGACGGTCGCCCTCGCCGAGCTCGTTCTGCTCGATGAAATGGAGCAGCTCGTTGGCTTCTTCGGCGTCGGACTCTTGATCTGATGGCGCCGCTCTCGGCACGTCGGGCTCGCTATCCTGAAAGGACTGTTGCGCGAGTCTACTCCCCCCGCAAGAAGCCGAATAGCGCTA
>NZ_JBJIAB010000248.1:0-245 GCF_045310795.1 Candidatus Clostridium helianthi | reverse complement strand
ATCACCGAGAGCGATATCGAGGTGCCGAGCAGCGAGCTGAGTAGCGCATTGAGCGCACCGCCATTGACTGAAAGCAGCCTCGATCCGATCGAGAACGACGCCGCCGCCGTCGTGCTGGCGACGGCGGTTGCCTTGATGGTGAAACTGCGCTGGCCGGTCAGATACCGCGCGAAAAAGAGCGGGGTCTGGGTGTTCAGCGTGACGCGCACTGCGTTGGCGGTGCCGACAGCCGGGGTCACGAAACG
>NZ_JBJIAB010000247.1:0-246 GCF_045310795.1 Candidatus Clostridium helianthi | reverse complement strand
ATTCGACGCTTGTCAAATCCGGCATTTGCCGGTGGTCTGTCGATTGCCTGGGATGGTAACTGCGTAGGCTCGCTTAATACCTGCAAACACTGCCGCAATTGCCCCCGCTCAATTGTGGTGATTGGCACGCAGAGGAGCTCGTGAGGTGGCTCGTTTGGTCCGACAGCCGCGAGCGACGATCATGGTCTCGATTGCAGCCATTTTCGGCGGCGTCACGGATTAAATCCGATTTAATGCCGAATGATG
>NZ_JBJIAB010000246.1:0-247 GCF_045310795.1 Candidatus Clostridium helianthi | reverse complement strand
TCAGCGCCGTTAACTCAATCCGACTCGATCTTCCGTCAAGAGCGGGGCATACCGCCACGGTCGCGATTTGGTCATGGTCGAGCGCGACAGCATATCCGGGTCAGCGTCGGGCGTCGAATGAACCGTTTCGGAAATCCAGATCGCAATCGCGCGGTGGCCGTGTGGCTGTTCGCCACGGCGGCTATCGTGTTCCTGATGGTCGTCGTCGGCGGCATCACGCGCCTGACGGGTTCGGGCCTGTCGATCA
>NZ_JBJIAB010000245.1:0-248 GCF_045310795.1 Candidatus Clostridium helianthi | reverse complement strand
CATGAAGACGCTATTGACGGCGTGGGACGCCGAGGTGATCGCGGTGCTCGACGCCGACGGCGCGATCAGCGCGATCGAGGCCGCCGGCGGCCGCGTCACCGGCGTGCTGGTCGACTATCACCTCGACCGCGGCAACGGCGTCGCCGCGATCCGCGAAATCCGCCGCCGCTTCGGCGACAACATCCCGGCGATCCTGATCACCGCCGACCGCAGCCCCGCGGTGCGCGCCGCCGCGCGCGAGGAGAACA
>NZ_JBJIAB010000244.1:0-248 GCF_045310795.1 Candidatus Clostridium helianthi | reverse complement strand
CGGATTGAAGACCCGGAAATAGGGCGCGGCGTCGGCGCCGGAGCCGGCGACCCATTGCCAGTTCGCCGGATTGGAGCCGGTATCGGCATCGACCAACGTGTCCCAGAACCATTGTTCGCCGGCGCGCCAGTCGATCAGCAGATGCTTCACCAGGAACGAGGCGACCACCATCCGGACCCGATTGTGCATCACGCCGGTGTGCCAGAGCTCGCGCATGCCGGCATCGACGATCGGGTAGCCGGTCAGGC
>NZ_JBJIAB010000243.1:0-248 GCF_045310795.1 Candidatus Clostridium helianthi | reverse complement strand
ATAGGTCGAGGCCTGCTGGGCCAGGGCGGCGGGGGCGGCCGAGACCAGCAGCAGCGCCAGGCCGGCGACGCGAAGACGGAGGGGGATCATCACGGACTCTCAAACACTTCCGGGGGAAGGCGCGACAGTCCGCCGCAGGGCGCGGGGCGTCAAGCGTCAGTGGTGATCCGAAATTGCACTGCACGCCGAAAACGCGTGCAAAATGCAAGAAGGTGCAATTTCGCTCAGTCCTCCTCCATCGGGCGCAG
>NZ_JBJIAB010000242.1:0-249 GCF_045310795.1 Candidatus Clostridium helianthi | reverse complement strand
CAGCGCAGCCGGTGCAAGCCCGCCGCGCAGCATCGCGTCGGCGCCGCTGTGACCGAGCGCAACGCGGCTCGGCATCGCCGCCTCCGATGACGCCTCGATGCGCGCGATGCTGCCGCGCAGAGACGTAAGCGTACCCGTGCGTGCGCCGTTCATTGCGCCGCTCCTTCCAACCAAAATTTGAAGCCGTCACTGACCTGAACAGAGAGCCAGGGACTGGCCCAAATGTTCATGATATGTTCTAATATAAAG
>NZ_JBJIAB010000241.1:0-249 GCF_045310795.1 Candidatus Clostridium helianthi | reverse complement strand
AGGTCAACTCGGAAGCCCTGGGCCAGACCTTCAGCCTGCGGATCTCGAACGCCGCCCTGCGCACCCTGGACTACAAGGGCGGCCTGGACGCCTTCATCGTCAAGGCCCGCGACGAGCAGCTGTCGATCGCCGCCCAGCGCATCAAGCGCCAGGTTCGCGCCAAGCTGGCCGAGCAAGCCGCCGCCTAAATCCGGCGACGCCATACAGTTCTGGAAGAGGCCGGTGGAGACGCCGGCCTTTTTCTTTGCG
>NZ_JBJIAB010000240.1:0-249 GCF_045310795.1 Candidatus Clostridium helianthi | reverse complement strand
ACGATGAGCTGATCTCATCGCAAAATTGGGATGAGCATCATGATTGATACCGTTGTCGTCCAACCGGCAACCGACCCCGGCGAACCGTCCGTCTCGGGCGTGTCGTGGGGCGCCGTCACGGCCGGAGCCGTGGTCTCTTGCGCTTTGACGTTGGTCCTGTTGGCATTCGGCGTAGGGCTAGGCCTGTCTGTGGTCTCTCCGTGGGCCGGTGCCGGCGTCTCCACGACCACCTTCAAGATCGGGACTGGC
>NZ_JBJIAB010000239.1:0-250 GCF_045310795.1 Candidatus Clostridium helianthi | reverse complement strand
GGAGGCACGGCGCTATGGCGGCAATTGGAGCCAATACCGCGCGCGCAAGGCGATCGAGCTCTCGGCGGCGCGACACGATCTTGACGATGCCGAGAAGCGTGTCGCCGAGATCGACCGCAAGACGCGGGAAGCGACCGAGAAGAAGGCGCGCAAGGACGGCGCCGGCGCGAGGAAGCGCGCCAAGGGCGACATGCCACGCATTGCCGCCGGGCTGCGCAAGGACCGCAGCGAGGACAGCGGCGGCGAGACC
>NZ_JBJIAB010000238.1:0-251 GCF_045310795.1 Candidatus Clostridium helianthi | reverse complement strand
TTTGAAATGTAAAATTATAAGTTTTGTGAAAAATGTTGACAATATTAAATAGCGATGGTATGATTTAATTCGTTGCTGAAGAGGATGAAATTCAATAACTTAAAGCTAATAAAACATCTAAGAAAAAAGTTTGAAAAGTTTTTAAAAAAGATTGTTGACAAAGTCTGAAAGCGATGATATACTGAGCAAGCTGTCAGAAACGACAGAAGCTTATAAGCCTTGTAACAACAGGCTTTGGAAAGAAAAATTGG
>NZ_JBJIAB010000237.1:0-252 GCF_045310795.1 Candidatus Clostridium helianthi | reverse complement strand
GAAATAATGATCGAAGGCGCGGTTCTCCTGCATGAAGATGACCACATGCTCGACATCCATGATGGTGCCGGAGGCGTTGTTGGCGGGAATGGCCATCGCCTTGCGCACCGTCGCCGGCAACAGGTTCAGAGCCGCCCCCGCCGCCACTCCGCCCAGCGCGCCGCGCAGGAAAGACCGTCGATCATTTGTCATGGATCAAATCCCCCTCTTCAATTTTGGTATAGACCAATAGACCGATGTCCTAGGCGAAAC
>NZ_JBJIAB010000236.1:0-252 GCF_045310795.1 Candidatus Clostridium helianthi | reverse complement strand
ACATGATGAGCCACGCCAAAATCGGCACATCCACTATTCAAAGCCGCGCCACCGCGGGCGTTGCCGGTGCGACATTCATCTTCTGTCTGCCGGGCTCGCCGGGCGCATGCCGCGACGGATGGGACGGCATCCTCGTGCATCAGCTCGATTACCGCACCAAGCCCTGCAACTTCGTCGAGATCATGCCGCGGCTGGACGAGCACCTGAAGCGCGGCAAGGCGAAGACGTAACGCCAGCTTAAAGCGTCAGCTC
>NZ_JBJIAB010000235.1:0-252 GCF_045310795.1 Candidatus Clostridium helianthi | reverse complement strand
AGGCGCCGCCGTCGCCCTGCCCCGGCATCCAGACCTCGATGTCGTAGGTCTTCTGCGCGGAGAAGCCCATGTCGCCGGCGCACAGCGTCATCACCCGGTAATGCAGATCGAGCCGGCGCAACACTTCCTCGGCGCAGGACAGCATGCGCTCGAGTTCATCCTTGCTGGCTTCGGGCGTCGTGATCGAGACCAGCTCGACCTTGGTGAACTGGTGCTGCCGGATCATGCCGCGGGTGTCGCGGCCGGCAGCAC
>NZ_JBJIAB010000234.1:0-253 GCF_045310795.1 Candidatus Clostridium helianthi | reverse complement strand
CGAGGGACTGTCCTGGCAGGTGAGAGGAAAGCATGGTGTCTGGCCGCTGGAGAAGATAGCGGCGATTCGTCTGTCGTATCGTCCCGTGTCGATGCAGTCGCGGCGATTTCGTGCCGACATCGAGGACACGCGCGGCGAACGCGTGACGCTCTACTCAACGACGTGGCACACCGTCGCGCTGATGTCGCCGCAGGACAACGGCTACCGCGCGTTCATCGTGGAATTGCATCGCCGCCTTGCCGCGATCGGCAGC
>NZ_JBJIAB010000233.1:0-253 GCF_045310795.1 Candidatus Clostridium helianthi | reverse complement strand
CGACATCTTCGTCGCCCAACGCGACATCGCCATCGCCCGCGTGGCGGTGGAGACCGCCCGTGCCCGGTCGGACGCCACGATCAGCGCGGGGGTACGTCACTTCGGCGACGGCAACGACCTTGGGTTCGTCATCGGCGGCTCGATCCCTCTCGGTCGTTACGACCAGAACCTCGGCGCCATTGACCGCGCCCGAGCGGAGGGGCTGGCCGCCGAAGGCGATCTCGCCGCCGCCCGGATCGAACGCGAGCGGGAG
>NZ_JBJIAB010000232.1:0-253 GCF_045310795.1 Candidatus Clostridium helianthi | reverse complement strand
AGCGAAATCGAACCCCTCGTCACCCTCAGCCTGGGATCCGACACGGTGGCGATCAGCGCCGATTCGGCCGGGCGGATGGCGGCCAAGATCCTGTCCAACACGCCCGGCGACCAGCTGGACGCCCTGCGGCTGACGCTGCGTCTGGCGCCGGAACAGTATCAGGAGGGCGTTTTCTGCTGGAAAGGCTTCCTCTATTACAAATGGACCCTGGCGGCGCTTCTGGGCGACGTCGCCAATGTCGCCGAGGCTGTCC
>NZ_JBJIAB010000231.1:0-253 GCF_045310795.1 Candidatus Clostridium helianthi | reverse complement strand
AAAAATAATATCGCGGGGTGGAGCAGTTGGTAGCTCGTCGGGCTCATAACCCGAAGGTCGTAGGTTCAAGTCCTGCCCCCGCAACCATTGATATGGCGGAATAGCTCAGCTGGCTAGAGCACTCGGTTCATACCCGAGGTGTCGTAGGTTCAAGTCCTATTTCCGCTACCAATATGTGCCGAAGTGGCGGAACTGGCAGACGCACAGGACTTAAAATCCTGCGGTGGTTAAACACCGTACCGGTTCGATTCCG
>NZ_JBJIAB010000230.1:0-254 GCF_045310795.1 Candidatus Clostridium helianthi | reverse complement strand
CGTCGGCCACCGTCTCGCGGCGCCAGCAGACGTGCTGATCCGGACGCGTCAGCACGACGCCGCTATCCCTGACGTCCCGCGCACGCGCCCAGTCCCCCGTAAAATCCTGCCAGGTCTGGCGCGGTCCGATGACATGGGCATCGATCCCGATGCCCAGTTCCTTGCCGACCTTCTTCGCCGCGGCAACCCAAGCCTCGCCGCCGATCCCGGTCAGAAGCGTGAACCTGCCGTGTCCCACAAGATCGAGCGTCGAG
>NZ_JBJIAB010000229.1:0-254 GCF_045310795.1 Candidatus Clostridium helianthi | reverse complement strand
CTCCTTCTGCGAACGGATCAGGCATCTGCGGCGCTGACCTTTGCCACGCTTAACACCACGCGCGCGCGGCTGGATCTGATTCAGCGTCTGGCGAAGATCACCATCCGGGACCCAAATCTCGAGAAGGCGCTTTCCAAGATCATTGAGCGGTTTAATGAGTCGACCGTTGTCCGTAACGAATTCAATCACTGCATGTATATTGTCGACGCGAGCGGCCAGATCACCCACACGCAATCGATGCGCATCGTGCAAAC
>NZ_JBJIAB010000228.1:0-254 GCF_045310795.1 Candidatus Clostridium helianthi | reverse complement strand
AAAGGAAAAAGATTTTCTAGAAAAGTTGTTGACAATGTCGAATGGTGATGATATGATAAAATCCTCGCTAAGAGATGTCAAATTAATAACTTTAAGCTAATAGAACTACTGAAAAATGAGTTCAAAAAGTTTTTTAAAAAAGTTATTGACAAGCTTCGAAAGCGGTGATATACTGAATAAGCTGTCAGAAACGACAGATAACAACAAAACATTACAACAGTAGTTGTAAGAAAGAAAAATTGGTCTTTGAAAAT
>NZ_JBJIAB010000227.1:0-255 GCF_045310795.1 Candidatus Clostridium helianthi | reverse complement strand
CATGGGGTGCTGACCGACGCGGCCCTGGCCGGGTTGCTGGCGCGGCGCGGATCGCCGGATGCGGACGCTCGCGCCATCCTGGCCGAGGTCGAGGCGGCGGGGGCGCGCGACAACGCCACCGCCATCGTCATCGACGTGGTCCGAACCGGCGCGCCCGACTGGGAGGCGATCACCGCCGAGGCCGAGGGCCTGGCCATCGCGCCGCCACCGGTCGTGGGGGAGACGGTGGACGGCTTCGTCCTGCAACGGCTGATC
>NZ_JBJIAB010000226.1:0-256 GCF_045310795.1 Candidatus Clostridium helianthi | reverse complement strand
GTTCGGCTATGCCTCCAACGAGACGCCGGAACTGATGCCGGCGACCCTGCAGTACAGCCACAACATCCTGAAGCGACTGGCCGAGGTGCGTCACGCCGGCGGTTCGCAGCTGGAGCCCGACGCCAAGAGCCAGGTGACGATCGAATACGAGGACGGCAAGCCGGTCCGCGCCACCTCGATCGTCCTGTCGACCCAGCACGCCAAGGGTCTCAGCTCCGAACAGGTCGCCGAGATCGTGAAGCCCTATATCCTCGAA
>NZ_JBJIAB010000225.1:0-256 GCF_045310795.1 Candidatus Clostridium helianthi | reverse complement strand
CGTCGAGCGACAGCGTGAAGGCGAGCATCCAGCCGGCGATGATCGCCGGCACGATCAGCGGCAACGTCACCATCAGGAACGCGCGCACCGGATCGCAGCCCAGGTCCATCGCGGCTTCCTCCAGGCTGCGGTCGAGCGTCGACAGGCGCGACTGCACGATGACGGTGACGAAGCACATCGTCAGCGTGGTGTGGGCGATCGTCACCGTCCAGAAGCCGCGCTCCGCATTGAGCGCCACGAACAGCAAGAGCAGCGA
>NZ_JBJIAB010000224.1:0-256 GCF_045310795.1 Candidatus Clostridium helianthi | reverse complement strand
ATAATAGTTAAAAATCAAATTGGTTTTGGATGTCCAGCAAAACAAGGAAAAGCTTCAGCACATGGTGAACCTTTAGGTGCAGAAAATGTAACTGCTATGAAGGAAAACTTAGGATGGAAGACAGAGCCTGCATTCTACGTACCAGACGAAGTGTATACAAATATGAATGAACACATAGTAAAAGGTGAAAAGACTGAAGAAGCTTGGAATGAGTTATTCAAAGCATATGCAAAAGCTTATCCAGAACTTGCAGCAG
>NZ_JBJIAB010000223.1:0-257 GCF_045310795.1 Candidatus Clostridium helianthi | reverse complement strand
GAAGTGCTGCACGACCGGTCGCGCAACTTCCTGTTCAATCATCTCGGCCGCGGCGAGGACAATGCGCGCTCTGGCCTTCGCCCCGACTGCGCCGACTTCGTCTATTTCCTGCGCGCTTATTTCGCTTACAAGATGGGTCTGCCGTTCGGCTATTCGAACTGCTCGCGCGGCACCGGCGGCAAGCCGCCCAAGTGCTATCAGTGGTTCGACATCGAGCATCCCGAGGTGACGCGTCCGCCGCCGCCGCCCGAACCGGA
>NZ_JBJIAB010000222.1:0-257 GCF_045310795.1 Candidatus Clostridium helianthi | reverse complement strand
CTCAAAGGTTACTTAAGTATTTGTTCTGTTCAATTTTGAAAGACTAAGTCTTTCAAAATGCGTAGCTTAGTAGCGACGAGTGCGAGAAAGCGAAAATTTTATGAAATGAAGCGTACTTTACGTACGTAAATAAGTAAAATTTGTAGCTGACGAAGCAATTGACGGTAATAAGCAAGCAAGATGTTCTTTGAAAATTGCACATAGATTTAATGTATATAAAATACAACAAAGCCAAGAATAAATATTCTTTGTGATAT
>NZ_JBJIAB010000221.1:0-258 GCF_045310795.1 Candidatus Clostridium helianthi | reverse complement strand
AACCGGCGCCTTGGTGTAGGTGCGCGGACCCATGTCAGCGGCGAATGACGCAGTTGAAGCAAGCAAAGCAGCCGAAAAAGCTGCCAGTGCGAAACGATGACCCATCTCTCTTCTCCCCATGTTGAGTTGGGCGAACCCTATTGGCCCCCCAGTTAATGAGAAATGTACAGAGGGCCGGATCGGTTCCGGCACAGGGAGCCCGCCGTTGCTTTGTCTTTCGACGTGACAAAAAAGACACGGCGGGGGCCGATTCCGAAA
>NZ_JBJIAB010000220.1:0-258 GCF_045310795.1 Candidatus Clostridium helianthi | reverse complement strand
GGCCGGCGAGAAAGCCTGCACCCAGCGACTGACGGTCGGTTGGGCGTCGCCGTAACGGGTCGCGAACCGATCCAGCGGTTCGGAATGGGTCAGGTTCAGTCCGCCACGACCGGCCATCAGAAGCTTGCGCGCGACCGACGGCATCCGGTCATGCACCACGACCCGAATCCCGTCCTGGGCCAGTCGTTCGGCCGCCATCAGCCCGGCCGGACCGGCGCCGATCACATGAACCTGTCTGACGGATTTGCTCATCGCCCC
>NZ_JBJIAB010000219.1:0-258 GCF_045310795.1 Candidatus Clostridium helianthi | reverse complement strand
CAACCGGGTCTCGATGACCTTGCATTGCTCTAGGTCGTTGCGGATGACGATGAAGTCGGTCGAGTTCATGGCGATGATCCAGGCTCGGGATACGGACGCATCGTTGCGTCGATTGCCGGCGCTTTGCAACAGCAACTAAGTTTCAAACGTCGTTCGCTGCACCGTCAGCCTCAGCGAAGCTGTCCTTCACGGTAGAGGTCGCGCAGCTTGCGCTTGAAGATCTTGCCGGTGGCCTCGCGCGGCAGCGCGTCCATGAAG
>NZ_JBJIAB010000218.1:0-258 GCF_045310795.1 Candidatus Clostridium helianthi | reverse complement strand
ATACAGACCGCAGAAAAATATGGCGCCCGCTACCGGCGAGTTTCCGTACTGCAGCGGCTAGGTCTGACGTTGCCGCACACATTGGTACATGTGAGCGATCCATCGGTTCAATTCGTTGAACGCAATTCTGCCCGTAAAACGGGCGTTTACGGGACGCCTGGCGAGTAGCGAATAAAGCAAGGATCCTTCTGGCGGTGCGAGATCGTGCGGCACGCCCGCCCGCCGCCAGACATCGTCGTGAAGAGTGAGGAAGTAGAA
>NZ_JBJIAB010000217.1:0-258 GCF_045310795.1 Candidatus Clostridium helianthi | reverse complement strand
CGTGACATCAATGTCTTCGGAGAAGCGATTGATCAAACCAAACCCTTTGGACAGGGAGGTTCCACCTTTGAAGAGGAGGCGGGGTCCGCCCTCTTTCAAGCCATTGAACAAGGCATCCAGCGTCCAGCAGACCCAGAAGTCCTTCTCGATATTCTGAGACGCCGTGCCGAGGCGTAGCGCCGTCGTATCGAAGGCGCTCAACATCGCGTCCGACCCGGCCGCGAGAACCTCGTCGAAAGCCGGATTCATGTCTTCACC
>NZ_JBJIAB010000216.1:0-259 GCF_045310795.1 Candidatus Clostridium helianthi | reverse complement strand
GGACTATTTTCTGCAACAGCCCAAGGCGCCCACGTCGCCACGATCGAGCCAGATCGGGCCACAAACGTCCTGGCCAACTGCCTTCTATCCGCGGCTCAGAAGGTGGCCTGCGATCCCACGAACGATACGACCGACAAGAAGCTTCAGGCCGACCTTCGCTATCGCGCCGCCGTCGCCCAGGCGATCACCGTCTCGCTCGGACTGACCGAGCAATCCCGCCGCCATGCCAGCGACCGTTGCGCCTTCCTCGCCAAGCATC
>NZ_JBJIAB010000215.1:0-259 GCF_045310795.1 Candidatus Clostridium helianthi | reverse complement strand
CAGCGACATGCCCAGCGCCTCGGCCAGCGAATTCATCGTCGTCGCCGTGCCCATGGTGTTGCAATAGCCGACCGACGGCGCCGAAGAGGCCACCAGTTCGATGAAGCCGTCATAGTCGATCTCTCCGGCCGCCATCATCTGCCGCGCCTTCCAGATGATGGTGCCCGAGCCGGTGCGCTCGCCCTTGTGCCAGCCGTTCAGCATGGGGCCGACCGACAGGGCGATGGCGGGAATGTCCACGGTGGCGGCCGCCATCAGG
>NZ_JBJIAB010000214.1:0-259 GCF_045310795.1 Candidatus Clostridium helianthi | reverse complement strand
AAGCCGCGCTCATTCGCCGTCAACAGCTACCGGCCGCGCCGGCGGCACGGCGCTTCGCGGCGTCCACGATACGCTGACGCTGCCGTTGAGAAAGGTCTGGCACGCCATCCGGTAGCCCGCCGCGAACTGCTCTTCGGTGAGGTGCTTGCGCTCCTTCGGCTTGATCGCATCGGTGTTCTCGATGCCGCTCTCGATCAGGCACTTGCAGGTTCCGCAGAGGCCGCCGCCGCATTTGAACGGAATGCCGCCCTGCTCGCGC
>NZ_JBJIAB010000213.1:0-260 GCF_045310795.1 Candidatus Clostridium helianthi | reverse complement strand
CGTCATCGACGCCGATCGCGACGAAGATGACGAGTCCGTCGATCTCCTTTCTCCGGCCGATCGCCATGTGCGCGAAGGCAGCTATGTCGCCGACAAGGCCAATGGGATCATGCAGGTCCTCGACGGCAGGCCGGTCGCGGTCAAGGTCCGCAAGGGCCGCAGCGCCGAGGGCGTGCCCGAGAGGCATATCCGAATCATCGGCAAGCTGATCCCGATCCGCGATGCGGTGCGCGAGGTCCTGAAATGCCAGGAAACCGACC
>NZ_JBJIAB010000212.1:0-262 GCF_045310795.1 Candidatus Clostridium helianthi | reverse complement strand
TCCTATTCGAGAAATTTGGATTCACTGTAGAAAATGTTGTTGAAAAGGCTATTAATGTAGCAAAGAAATAGATGTTACAATAATTAAATCTACTATTATAGTAGAGGAAATTTAGTGATTATAGTAAAACTTTAGAAAAATGGATTTAACCTTAAAATATTAATAAATATAGCGAAACGGATATAAAAAAGATTTGGATTAAAAGTGTGTAAATTAATTAATCTATAAATATATTAAAACCAATTTATTCATTATTATAAAA
>NZ_JBJIAB010000211.1:0-264 GCF_045310795.1 Candidatus Clostridium helianthi | reverse complement strand
GCGTCGAGTCTTCGTGAGGTGCTTGGTTATTTCTTCAGAGCGACATATGCCGATGACAGAGGTGCGGTGCGGAGGGATGCCGTCAGCCGGTGCCTCTGTTCGTGCTGGTCAAGGAATGTGATCTCGAAGGCTGTAACGAAATCGCTGTCGAACATTGGATCGTAACGATCGACCACCGCGGCATGTCGCGTATCCAGCAGGTCGAGCGAGAATGCGGTTGGCGTCGTCGAGAGGGGCTGCTCGGAGGCAGGGCCGGTCTCATCA
>NZ_JBJIAB010000210.1:0-264 GCF_045310795.1 Candidatus Clostridium helianthi | reverse complement strand
ATAGAGTAGCGGGCTCGATGTCATCTGCACGAAACCGCGCCACAGACCGGGAACGATCGGAGATCGCCAATGCACAATGGGAACGAAGCAACCCGCAAGCCGTTCGCGCTGACGCGACGGGTGTTTTTGACGTCGCTATCCGCAAGCCTCGTGCCCCGCTCGTTCGGCTTTCCGGGTTCCGCTCGCGCTGCCGCAGCGGCGCCCCCGAGACCTCTCGTCGGAGCCATTCGCTGGGACGCCTGGTATTCGCCCGGCTCGCAGCCG
>NZ_JBJIAB010000209.1:0-264 GCF_045310795.1 Candidatus Clostridium helianthi | reverse complement strand
CTCGGCCTATGGCGCGCTCGGCCGCGAGCCGAACATCGAATATGTCGACATGCCCGAGCAGATTCGCGGCAGCTACCAGTATTTCACCCAGAGCGTCGTCGATCGTCTCGGCCGCGCCGGGTACAATGGCGGCTTCACCCGCCTGGAAGACGCAGTCGGGGCCTACGTGAAGGGTTTTCTCGATCGCTCCGATCGCTATCGTTGAAGCTGAGTACGGTGATTGATGTTCGATTTTGAAGCGATCTCGCGTGCGATGTCCGGCCA
>NZ_JBJIAB010000208.1:0-265 GCF_045310795.1 Candidatus Clostridium helianthi | reverse complement strand
CAGGGCGTTGGACGCCTGGAAGGCTCCGGCCAGCGGCAGCAGGATGTCGCGGACCTGGCCGCGCACGTCCAGGGTCAGGCGTTGACCCTCAGGCGTCGCCTTGCGGCCGATCAGCGTCAGGTCGCGGCCCCGCTCGCCCACCGCCATCACCCCCAGGCCGGCCATGATGGAGGCCGAGGCGAAGGCGGAATAGGCGTCGGAATCGGCGTTCAGGACGGCGGTGCGGCCGCGCGGCAGCAGGGCCTCGAACAGACGCATCTTGGCG
>NZ_JBJIAB010000207.1:0-265 GCF_045310795.1 Candidatus Clostridium helianthi | reverse complement strand
CATTCTGCTCGTCACGCCTGGCCGATGCCGGCGCCCATGTCATCAAGATCGAGCGGCCGGAGGGTGATTTCGCCCGCGGCTACGACGCCGCGGCGAAGGGCCAGAGCAGCTACTTCGTCTGGCTCAACCGCGGCAAGGATTCCGCAGTGGTCGACCTCGCCACCAAGGAAGGCCGCACAGAACTGGAGCGGCTGATCGCGAGCGCCGACGTGCTGTTGCAGAACCTGAAACCGGGCTCGATGGACAAGCTCGGCTTCTCGCGCGA
>NZ_JBJIAB010000206.1:0-266 GCF_045310795.1 Candidatus Clostridium helianthi | reverse complement strand
CGAAACCCTTGCGGTTATGCACCTTGCGGATGAAGTGCTTGATCATCTCTTCGGCGACTTCGAAGTCGGCGATGACGCCGTCGCGCATCGGGCGGATGGCTTCCATGTGGCCCGGCGTGCGGCCCAGCATCTGCTTGGCCTCTATGCCCACGGCGTGGACCACCTTGCGGCCGCCGACATTTCTCAGCGCCACGACCGAGGGCTCGTTCAGGACGATGCCCTTGCCCTTCATGTAGATCAGGGTGTTGGCGGTGCCCAGGTCCATC
>NZ_JBJIAB010000205.1:0-267 GCF_045310795.1 Candidatus Clostridium helianthi | reverse complement strand
TCACCAGGGCGGTGGCGTGGCGACGCACGCCGTTCACCAGCACCAGCGTCTGGTCCGGGCCCTGGCCGCGCAGGGTCGCCGGGCGGATCGAGTCCGTGCCGTCCGTCGCCGAGGGACGGGGGAAGTTCAGGGCCGGAACGCTGGCCGCCAGTTGCGTGGCCAGTTCGGTTGAGCCGCGCTGCTGCAGGGTTTCGGCGGTGACGACATCGACCGGCGCGACGGAATCGAGGCGGGAACGGCCCACGACGCGGGTGCCGGTCACGACGA
>NZ_JBJIAB010000204.1:0-267 GCF_045310795.1 Candidatus Clostridium helianthi | reverse complement strand
ATTAGAGAAGCGGACATTGGCGGCTTTGCAAGAACGCGACATAGAAGCTCGGCGTGGGCCTGGTTACTGATTGTTCGTTGAGTTCTGATCTAGGCCCGTCGCCGATGTTTGAACAGTTCACCTTCGATGGATAGTGCGAATGTCAGCCAAAGCGCCATACGATCCGACATCCGCAGTGTCGCCATCCATTCCGATGTCGAGATAGAGTTTTTTGTTCCTCCCGAGCTAACGGATTTGTTGGCGCCTGACGTCATCGACGCAGGTCAG
>NZ_JBJIAB010000203.1:0-267 GCF_045310795.1 Candidatus Clostridium helianthi | reverse complement strand
CTGGTTCAGGTAGAGCGGGCGATAGACTTCGCCCATCACCCGCTTGGCCCGATCGTCCTCGGTGCCGACGACGATGCGGTCGGGATGACGGAAATCCTGGATCGCCGCGCCCTCGCGCAGGAATTCGGGGTTCGATGCAACGGCGAAATCGGCGTTGGGATTGGTCTCGCGGATCAGCCGTTCGACCTCGTCGCCGGTGCCCACCGGCACGGTCGACTTCGTCACCACCACCGTGAACTTCCTGAGCGCCGCGCCGATCTCGCGGGC
>NZ_JBJIAB010000202.1:0-268 GCF_045310795.1 Candidatus Clostridium helianthi | reverse complement strand
GTGAAGATTGAAATCGCCGGTCGCGATGCTGTCATCCATGCTGACGCTGCTCGGAGCGGCGCTCGTCGGCACGGCCGCGGCGGCCGCCGAGCTGAGCATCGTGACCCTGAAGGACGACGTCACCATTCTTACGCTCGGCGGCGACGTCGCTGCGGGCGATACGGAGGCCGCCGAAGCGCTGATCAAGACCGCCAACGACGGCGACCGGCTGATCTCGGCAGTGCGGCTCGACTCGCCGGGCGGCAGCCTCGCCGAGGCAGTCAAGCTG
>NZ_JBJIAB010000201.1:0-268 GCF_045310795.1 Candidatus Clostridium helianthi | reverse complement strand
AGACGTCGTCGACGATGACGACGACAAGGGCCATTGCGACATCTGCAGCCTGCCCATCAATGGCCCCGACCTCTGCGCCACTGACGTCGATCTCGGCACATGCCATGCGGCATGCCTGGAGGGGTCGCCTATCGTCAATCTCGATACCGGCGAGCCGATGCCCGAGGGCACGACCCCTCACACCTACCGCTGGGACGGCCAGCCGATCCCAAAATCGGGAGGCGCAGCATGAGCAAGCGCTCCGACAAATCAGGATTCTGGGACGGTC
>NZ_JBJIAB010000200.1:0-269 GCF_045310795.1 Candidatus Clostridium helianthi | reverse complement strand
CATCCTGGCCGATGAATCGATCACCGACCCCTTCCACTATTCCTGGCGGATGATGGTCTTCGCAGGCGTCGGCCTGACGGTGATGCTGACCACCTCGCTGATGTCGCCGCGCGGGGTGCGGCGGATCGCGGTCCTGGCCCTGTTCGGCGCCATCGTCGTCATGGCGGCCCTGCCCTTCATCGGCGACACGGTGAAGGGCGCCGCGCGCTGGGTGAACCTGGGGCCGTTCAGCCTGCAACCGTCCGAGTTCGCCAAGCCCGGCCTGATCG
>NZ_JBJIAB010000199.1:0-270 GCF_045310795.1 Candidatus Clostridium helianthi | reverse complement strand
CAGGCCGCCGCGCCGACCCAGACGGCGGGCCACAAGCGCAGCAACAGACAGACGGCGGTCGTCGCCACGGCCGCCAGCAGGGCGGGGGCGGTGAACTGGGCCAGGATGTCGACCCATCGATGGCCGACGCCGCTCAAGGCCGCGATGCCGGTCACCGCCAGACCCGCCAGGGCGACGCCGGCCAGTGCATTCGCCGTCAGCTTGAACAGGGGCATCGGCGCACCGACCTTTCGGATTGAACAAGGGCGCGTCGTCCCGCGTTAAGGCGAC
>NZ_JBJIAB010000198.1:0-270 GCF_045310795.1 Candidatus Clostridium helianthi | reverse complement strand
AGGATGATGGTGACGAAGCGCGGATCGCGGCCATCCTTGGCGCCTGCGAATTTCGGCAGGTAAGCCCAGGCTGCGAAGGTCGCACCGCCCATCAGCAGCGCGCGCCGCGAAACGCCTTTCGGTGTATGGCTTTCGCAGCAATCCATCGGAACATTCGACATGCTCATCTCCTCTGGAATTCCGGCGACATCAGCAGCAGCGCGAAGGCCTGCTGCCGCGATTCAGCACGCTCAATAGTCTGCCGCGTTTCAGTCGAGGCCGCCTCCCCCG
>NZ_JBJIAB010000197.1:0-271 GCF_045310795.1 Candidatus Clostridium helianthi | reverse complement strand
CACCGTGGCGGCCCTGTTCGACCTGGCCGTGGCGACCAGCGGCGATTACCGCCGCGCCTTCGTCCATGACGGTCGGCGGTATCCGCATACGCTCGATGGCTCGACCGGACGTCCGGTCAACAACCATCTCGGCTCTGTCACCGTGCTGCACGCCTCGGCCATGATGGCCGACGCCTATGCCACGGCCCTGACGGTCATGGGGCCGTTCGAGGGGCCGGAATATGCCGAGGCGCTGGGCCTGGCCGCCCATTTCGTCGAGCGCACCGAACGC
>NZ_JBJIAB010000196.1:0-271 GCF_045310795.1 Candidatus Clostridium helianthi | reverse complement strand
CACGGTGCGTTATGGCATGTGCCCGGAGGCTACGCGATGCGCGAAATTCTCGGCGAGGCCAAAGCCATTGTGCCGTCCGCCAAGAAGGTCGGGGGACCGGGCGCGCGGCTGGATGTTCCGGTGACGCATATCAACGCGTCGTATGTACGGTCACATTTCGATGCCATGGAAGTCGGTATCCCTGACGCGCCACGTGCCGACGAGTTGCTTCTCGCACTGGTCATGACCACCGGTTCGCGGATTCACGCCCGGGTTGGCGGCCTGAAGGCCA
>NZ_JBJIAB010000195.1:0-271 GCF_045310795.1 Candidatus Clostridium helianthi | reverse complement strand
AAATCGGACTGAAGCCTAAACTCCTGGTACCATTGCCTGTTGTCGGACTGGCTAAGGTCCACGGACAGTATGCGGTCTGAGGGGCCCAACTGCGGATCTGTGTAGATGCCGCCCGGCGCGGCAGGAGAAGGCTCCAACTCTCCGAAGAAATTATAGAGCTGGCTGGTGTCGGAAAATACGGGATTTGACACATAGCGCGCATAATCTTGTGACGCGTAGTAGTCGTCCTTCGCATAGGCCGTCTGAGAATACAGCGTCAGGGTGTCAGTCA
>NZ_JBJIAB010000194.1:0-272 GCF_045310795.1 Candidatus Clostridium helianthi | reverse complement strand
CGAGATCATCCTGCGCCTCGGCGCGGCCACCCTTGCCGGAAGCGCGATCGGCCTCGACCGCGACCTGCGCGGCAAGCCGATCGGCTTGAAGACTCTGGGTCTCGTCAGCCTCTCGACGGCAATGGTCGTGCTGCTGGCAGCGCATGCGGTTGCGCCCGGCCAGTTCACCGATGCAATCAGCCGCGTGATCCAGGGCGTGCTGACCGGGATCGGATTTCTCGGCGCCGGCGTGATCGTCCGCCAGGGCGATCGTCTTCAGGTCCGCGGCCTGA
>NZ_JBJIAB010000193.1:0-272 GCF_045310795.1 Candidatus Clostridium helianthi | reverse complement strand
ACGCCAGTCGTCAGCCACAGGATGCGCCGACGATCCACCGGTCCTGGCAGAACCACGTCAGGCGCGGGAATGAAGCCGAAACGCTCGAAATAGGCCCGGTCCCCCACCAGCAGCACCCCGCCGACCTGCCCGGCCAAGGTTCGCGCATGATCCAGACAGGCCGCGACCAGTTCGGCGCCCAGGCCGTCGCTGCGGCGACCTGCGTCCACCGCGATGGGTCCCAGGAACAGGGCCGGCGTCTCGGCGACCGTGACGGGCCACAGCCGCACCGA
>NZ_JBJIAB010000192.1:0-272 GCF_045310795.1 Candidatus Clostridium helianthi | reverse complement strand
AGTTTGCAGATACGTTCAATATCCGGAATGAATCCCATGTCGAGCATGCGGTCGGCTTCGTCGATCACCAGCAGTTCGACGCCGGTGAGAAGCAATCCGCCGCGCTCGGTGTGATCGAGCAGCCGTCCCGGGGTGGCGATCAGGACATCGACGCCGCGCATCAGCTTGGTATCCTGGTCGCCGAACGAGACGCCGCCGATCAGCAGCGCGACGTTGAGTTTCTGGCCGGATCCGTATTTGTCGAAATTTTCCTTCACCTGTGCTGCGAGTTC
>NZ_JBJIAB010000191.1:0-273 GCF_045310795.1 Candidatus Clostridium helianthi | reverse complement strand
CACCGTCAGCGTGACCGAGATCACCGGCTCCGAAAGCTTCGTGCATCTCAAACGCGAAGGTTACAACTGGGTCGCGGTGCTGTCCGGCATCCACGAGTTTCTGCCTGGGCAGGAGCTTGAAGCGGTGCTCGATCCGAACGACCTGTTCATTTTCGATCAATCCGGCCGGCTCGTCGCCGCGCCGGCAGCACGGTGAGATCATGGCTCGCATCGATCTTGTCGATCTTGCGCATTCCTACGGCGGCAACGCTGCAGACCGGGCGTCCTATGCGC
>NZ_JBJIAB010000190.1:0-273 GCF_045310795.1 Candidatus Clostridium helianthi | reverse complement strand
AACGAATGCGTGGTCGCCTGCGGCCTGCCGCATATCGGCCGCGGCAACCACCAGCTCGCGCTACAGGAGATGGCAGCGCTGCAAAGCAAGGTCGCGGGCTTCCGCCGCTTCGGCGCCGCCTCGCTCGATCTCGCCTTCGTCGCCGCCGGCCGCTTCGACGGCTTCTGGGAACGCAATCTGCAACCCTGGGACCTTGCGGCCGGGCTGCTGATGGTGCGGGAAGCCGGCGGCACCGTCTCGGGCATCCAGGGCAATGACGATCCGCTGCAAACC
>NZ_JBJIAB010000189.1:0-273 GCF_045310795.1 Candidatus Clostridium helianthi | reverse complement strand
GAGACGCCGCCGAGCACCACGGCGGTGAGCGCCTGGAATTCCCAGCCCACGCCGGTGGTGGAATCGGTCGAGGCTTGGCGTGCCGCGTAGAAGATGCCGCTCGCCGCGCACAGCGTGCCCGACAGCACATAGGTCATGAACAGCATCAGGCGGACGCGGATGCCGGCATGGCGCGCGGCCTTGCGGCTGGCGCCGATCGCGGTGAGATGCCAGCCATAGCGCGAGCGCGACAGGAAGATGTGGCAGATCAACAGCACCACGAACAGCGTCGCC
>NZ_JBJIAB010000188.1:0-273 GCF_045310795.1 Candidatus Clostridium helianthi | reverse complement strand
GAAACCTGCTTGTTTTTTGGAAGTTGATAATCATTAATTTCAAATGTTATTTTATCTGAAATTATTTCCCATCCTTTCCTTCTATAATATGGAATGGAATATGGATATAAATACGATATGCTCTGCTTTGCTTCTTTCATGTTTTTTAATGCTTGATAAAGCAACTTGTGCATAAGACCTTGATTTGCATATTCTGGATAAGTTCCAACACCTGTAAGACCACCCATATCATATGTTTTATTAAATATACGAACTTTCATAGGATAAACTGCC
>NZ_JBJIAB010000187.1:0-274 GCF_045310795.1 Candidatus Clostridium helianthi | reverse complement strand
ATGCCGCGATGCGCGCCATCAGGGGCAACCGCATCTCGATGATCTTCCAGGAGCCGATGACCTCGCTCAATCCGGTGATGCGGATCGGCGACCAGATCATCGAGGCGGTCCGGTTGCATCAGAAGGTGAGCAGCAGGGAGGCCTGGAAGCAGGCCGTCGACATGCTGCGGCTGGTGCGCATTCCAGAACCGGAGCGCCGCGCCCACGAGTATCCGCATCAGCTCTCCGGCGGCATGCGGCAGCGCGCCATGATCGCGATGGCGCTGGCATGCCG
>NZ_JBJIAB010000186.1:0-274 GCF_045310795.1 Candidatus Clostridium helianthi | reverse complement strand
CGATGCGGTCGAGGAGGCCAGCAGCGCGGCTGCGAGCGTCCCGAACATGGCTAGTCTGGTGGCGATCATTCTGTCTCCCTCCTGAACTGGCGCATTGGCCATTATGGTTGTGCCGGGCTTCTGCAACCCGGTCATATTGGTTTCTTTTGCAACTAATTTGGGGTCCGCGTCAACGCGCCATCGGTCTAATGACGGGGATCTGGACCGGCCCAAGCCGGTTTCTTTCGCCACCGATTCAGTCCATAGCGGGCCATGGTCACCGCCCAGCGCCTCC
>NZ_JBJIAB010000185.1:0-275 GCF_045310795.1 Candidatus Clostridium helianthi | reverse complement strand
GATCCCGTCGATGGTTGCGGTGAGGTCCGCATCGGGCAGGCGTGCCGCAAGCCAGTCGAGCGAGCGCAGATGCGGTTCCGAGAATGTCGGCTTGTGCACACCGCTTTTGTAGGCGCCGATCGCGCGTAGCGCGTTGAGATCGGCGAGCACGCGCTTGCCGTCGAAGCGATGGTTGATGGCGGGCATTGGTTGGACTCCGGACTAGCGTGTTCGACGGCGCGTTGGCGCCGCAATCCCGTCTTGATGCCGTCGCGGTCGGATGCGACGAACCAAAC
>NZ_JBJIAB010000184.1:0-276 GCF_045310795.1 Candidatus Clostridium helianthi | reverse complement strand
CTTCATCCACACGATGAATCCGCAGATGCGGTCACGCGCGGTGCCACAGCGCTCGAGGCGGATGCGGGCCTGTCCGTTCTCGGTCAGCCAGGTGCCGCTCGGATCGGCTGGGATCGTCTCGGCGCGGCCGGTCGAGCTCATCAGCAGCGCGGCGACCAGGCTGCGCAGAAACATGCGAACCAGAAAGTTCATTGTCCGGGACCTTTCATTGTCGGGATGGTTTCGGGACGCGCGCGGCGCGCCTCACTTCAATTGCGCGATGAAGGCATCGGCACC
>NZ_JBJIAB010000183.1:0-276 GCF_045310795.1 Candidatus Clostridium helianthi | reverse complement strand
GGAACGCCGTGCAGGGCGCCCAGCTCTTGCCCACGCATGACCGCCTGCTCCGCCTGGCGGGCTTGCCGTCGGGCATCGTCCTCGATCAAGGTGACAAATGCATTGAGCCCGGGATTTAGCCGGTTGATCCGCGCCAGCACGGCATCGGTCACCTCGACCGGCGACACTTGTTTCGATCGAACGGCCGCCGCCAATTCAGTTGCAGGCATTGTGCACAATGTATCGCTGGCATCACCACCGGTTGCTGCTCGATCGTCCACTCTTGTCATCTGCTAA
>NZ_JBJIAB010000182.1:0-277 GCF_045310795.1 Candidatus Clostridium helianthi | reverse complement strand
CGCGAGCACGAACCTAGCCTCGGGCCGTACGCTGACATGGAAGCGCACCCGCGCGTCGGCGGAGTCCACCCATGGGATCCGGCTGTTCTTTCTTCAGCGGGGCGAAAGCCTCGCGCGCTCGCCCGAGATCGCGCCAGCTCCGGTCGATGCGCTCGATCATCTCGTGATCGCGACGCCGGATCCCGAGCGGACCGCGGCGCTCTACGGCGCTCGGCTCGGGCTTGATATGAAACTCGACCGGACCATCGAGGCGCTAGGAACGCGCTTTCTGTTTTTC
>NZ_JBJIAB010000181.1:0-277 GCF_045310795.1 Candidatus Clostridium helianthi | reverse complement strand
AAGGCCGAGACCATCGACGGCGTCTCGCCCACCGCCGACACGATCGCCAGCGGCGAATACCCGCTGTCTCGCAGCCTCTACATCTATGTGAAGAAGGCCCACATCGGCGTAATCCCCGGCCTGCAGCAGTTTGTGCAGGAGTTCCTGTCGGAAGGTTCGGCCGGCAAGGGCGGCTATCTGGCCGACCGCGGCCTGATCCCGCTGCCGGAAGATCAGCTTCAGGCCCAGCGCGCTCTGGCCGCCGCCATGACTCCGATGGCGCGCCCCGCCAAATAGG
>NZ_JBJIAB010000180.1:0-277 GCF_045310795.1 Candidatus Clostridium helianthi | reverse complement strand
CGCGCCCCGACATAGAGGATCAAAGCGGTGGAGACCTTGTTGACCAGTTGAATGGCCTGACCGCCCCAGATGTTCAGTTGGGCGGCCTTGAAGCCGGCCTTGACGTAGGCGGCCAGCAGCTTTTCCCAACGGCTCTGCATTTGCGGCTCGACAGCGGCCGCCTTCAGGGTCTGAACGCCGGTCACGCTCTCGACCAGGAAGGCTTGGCTCTCGGCACCGCGCTGAAACCGCTCCTCGATCCGTCGTCGCAACGGCGGCGTGATGACGAAACAGATGA
>NZ_JBJIAB010000179.1:0-278 GCF_045310795.1 Candidatus Clostridium helianthi | reverse complement strand
GCCCATGAGCTAGGGCGCGGGCCCGGTTCAGCGATTTGCTCTCGTCCATCCACTGGACCATGCCCAGCGGGGTCAACGGCGGACCCCTTCATAGGCGACCTTCGCAACCGCTTCGGCCAGCGGCATTCCAGACGCCTCAAGCGATTTCACGCGCTCGAAAACGGCTGGGGTCGTGGAGTAGAGGGTGGCCGAATAAGGATCGAGGACGAGGCGAGCGATGAACTTCGCGTCAGGCCCCATAATCATCATTTCGGAGTATTCCCGGTCCACCACCTTCA
>NZ_JBJIAB010000178.1:0-278 GCF_045310795.1 Candidatus Clostridium helianthi | reverse complement strand
ACTCAGGCGGCGAACAGGTCGTCGTCGAGATTACGACGCGCGGCGTTGAGGCTTTGTTTGGCGGAATGGTTAGCGGAGCGGCCGGCCGTCAACGCCTGGACGATGGCGGCGACATTGTCCCGCCCGGTCGGGGCGGCGGCGGCGGCGCGGCGGGTGGTCCCCGGGCCGGTCAGGCCCTGGATGCGCTCGGCCAGGGCCGCCATCCGCTCGGCGCGCGCCTCGTCCTCGGAGGCCGGGGCGGCGGGGGCGGCCGTCTGGATCGGCGCAGGGGCGCGACG
>NZ_JBJIAB010000177.1:0-279 GCF_045310795.1 Candidatus Clostridium helianthi | reverse complement strand
AGTTGTTTTCGTCCCGGTTCGGCGCGACGCCCTTCTCCAGCAGGTCCTTGATCTCCTCGCCCGACAGGGTCTCGTATTCCAACAGGGCCTGCGACAGCTTCTCGTGGTGATCGGCCTTGGTCGTCAGGATGTGGCGCGCCTCGTCCCAGCCCGAGGACACCAGACGACGGACTTCCTCGTCGATGGTGCGGGCCGTCTCTTCCGAGATGTTCTGGCTGCGCGCCACCGAATGGCCCAGGAAGACCTCTTCCTGGTTCTCGCCGTACGCCACCGTGCCCA
>NZ_JBJIAB010000176.1:0-279 GCF_045310795.1 Candidatus Clostridium helianthi | reverse complement strand
ACATTTGAACCGGGAACCTTCCCTTTTTGGCTAGGCGTGAAACAATGGTCATTTTCCCTATACCCAAAATGACCAGGAGGCCCGCATGAAAGTCGCACGCATCTACCTGCGCGTGAGCTGTCATTTTCAGAAGACGACTGCACGGAATATCAGGAGTCGGCTGCACTGGTGGATTGCAGCGCGGTGTACAGGGCCGTCTTGCTCACCTTGAGCCGTGTAGCGGCCTCTCGGACATTAAGCCCGTTGGCGATGTGCTCCCGCGCTCGCTGCAACTTGTCG
>NZ_JBJIAB010000175.1:0-280 GCF_045310795.1 Candidatus Clostridium helianthi | reverse complement strand
CAACCAGCTTTGTGAATGCGGCCTGGCCATCGGCGTTGCTGCACGGCTTGCCGTCGAATATCACCTTGACCTGCGCCTCCGCGACGTCGCCGAGGCGGCGTTCGAAGGAGTCCGGCACCAGCGGCGTCAACCGCTCGGCGGCGAGCGGCACACCGAACAGCACCACCAGCACGATCGACACCGCCGCCGCCAGCGACCAGCCGACGATCGCGGCGACGCCCTTGCGGCTCGGCAAGCCATCCTCGAGCGCGTCGCAGCGCGCCACGAGCCCGGCGGTCAA
>NZ_JBJIAB010000174.1:0-280 GCF_045310795.1 Candidatus Clostridium helianthi | reverse complement strand
TCGCCGTCGTCGGCGTTGCCCTGATCCATCGCGTCGGCTTCCCGTTCCAGCTTGTCAGCTTCTTCGGCGATTGCCTTGAGCGCTTGTGCGTCACTTGTGAACCTCGCGAGTTGCCGCAAACTGGCGGCTCGGCGCCGTAAGGTATCGGGGGCAAATGACATCCGTTGCGAACACATCGCACATGACGCGGTTCGACCTTTGCCTTAAAAAATATAGCTCTAGCTTGAAGCTCGGCCGCAGAGTTGTGTCACCCGCGCTGTTTTGGAATAGACCCCGCCCA
>NZ_JBJIAB010000173.1:0-280 GCF_045310795.1 Candidatus Clostridium helianthi | reverse complement strand
TGAACAATATGGGGTTGCTGCCGCTGTTCGAGGCCGCGCTCGGCGATCTCGGCGTCGATCTGTCGGACCTGCGCAAATGCGAGCCGGACGCGGCGCTCGGCAATGGCGGCCTCGGGCGGCTTGCAGCCTGCTTCATGGAGAGCATGGCAACCCTGGCGATCCCCGCCACCGGCTACGGCATCCGCTACGATTTCGGCCTGTTCCGCCAGATCATGAACCAGGGCTGGCAGCAGGAATATCCCGATGAGTGGCTGGCGTTCGGCAACCCCTGGGAGTTCCA
>NZ_JBJIAB010000172.1:0-281 GCF_045310795.1 Candidatus Clostridium helianthi | reverse complement strand
CCAGTACTTTACTTTGTCACCAAATCTTTTGAAAAGAGTTATACAGTATTCATTGAAATCATTTATTATTTCTCTTGATTCCCATCCACCATATAAATCTTGTAAATGTTGTGGAAGATCCCAGTGATATAATGTAATAACTGGCTCTATATTATTCTTTATAAGTTCATCAATTAAATCTTCATAGAACTTAATCCCTGCTTCGTTTATTTCTCCTCTTCCATTAGGATATATACGGCTCCATGCAATAGAAAATCTATATGCCTTAAGTCCCATTTCAG
>NZ_JBJIAB010000171.1:0-281 GCF_045310795.1 Candidatus Clostridium helianthi | reverse complement strand
AAGATCGCCGTCCAGATGGATCCTATCGCGCGCATCAACATCCGCGGCGATTCCACCTTTGCGCTGCTGCTCGAGGCGCAGAAGCGCGGCCACGGCATCTCCTACTACACGCCCGACAAGCTGTCGCTGCGCGGCGAGGAGCTGGTGGCGCCGGTGCAGCCGCTCACCGTGCGCGACGAGGTCGGCAATCATTTCACGCTCGGTGAAGCAAAGCGCGAGGCGCTGAACGGCTTCGACGTCGTGCTGCTGCGGCAGGATCCGCCGTTCGATCTCGCCTACAT
>NZ_JBJIAB010000170.1:0-281 GCF_045310795.1 Candidatus Clostridium helianthi | reverse complement strand
CTGACGGTGGAAACCCTGGGCGACTGAGGCGTCGTCTTACAGCACGCCGGCGATCAACCCCAGGGTCTTGGCCTGCTGCGCCTCGATATACCAGTTCTCCGGCGCGCGTTTCAGAACCTCGTCCATGGTGACGGCGCTGCCGCGCACCAGGTTTTCGAAACCCTCGTCCTGAATGGCGATGGAGTGTTCCAGCTCATTCAGCATCGCCTTGACCGAGGCGATGCATGTCGTCAGCGGGCCGGTGATGTGCAGTTGCTTGTCCATCTTGCGCTCATGGATCA
>NZ_JBJIAB010000169.1:0-281 GCF_045310795.1 Candidatus Clostridium helianthi | reverse complement strand
GATGATCATATGAGAAATAGTCAATTAAAACCTGCATATAATGTGCAAATCGCAGTTGAAAGTGAATACGTAACCGGCGTCGGAATATTTGATGATAGAAATGATATAGCAACATTAATACCTATGCTTAATAATATGAAAGAAAAAATTGGTCGTAAATATCTTAATATAATTGCAGACTCAGGTTATGAAAGCGAAGAAAACTATTTATTCTTAGAATCAAATAAGCAAACTCCTTATATAAAACCACAAACTTATGAGAAGTGGAAAAAAAGAAGTTT
>NZ_JBJIAB010000168.1:0-283 GCF_045310795.1 Candidatus Clostridium helianthi | reverse complement strand
ACAGCAGCGCATCGTTGCAGCCGGCAAAGCGGGTGCGGACCTCGCGATACTTGCTGGCGCGGGCGCGGGCGGCGATGTGGTCGAGGATGACGCGCGCGGTTTCGCGGGCGCCGGTCGACCAGTCGGCATCCTTTGAGGCCACCAGATTGGCCTGGCTGCGCAGCATCACGCCGTCATCGAGCACCTTGAGCCCGTTGGCGGCGAGCGTCGCCCCTGTGGTCGTGATGTCGACGATCAATTCGGCGGTGCCGGCCGCGGGCGCGCCCTCGGTGGCGCCGGCGCT
>NZ_JBJIAB010000167.1:0-283 GCF_045310795.1 Candidatus Clostridium helianthi | reverse complement strand
CGGCGACGCGGAAGAGAACGCCGAGGCTCTGCGCGCCTTGCTGGCGGGCCAGACCGGGGCCTATCGGGACATCGTCCTGCTGAACGCCGCCGCTGCCTTGGTCGTGGCGGACAAGGCGGCCGATCTGGCTCAGGGCGCCGCCGTGGCCGCCGCCGCCATCGACGATGGCCGGGCCGCCGAGGCGTTGGAGCGTCTGGCCCGCATCACCACGACACCGCTGGACCCAGAAGCCGACGCATGACCGACGTTCTCGACCGCATCGCCGCCTATAAGCGCGAGGACG
>NZ_JBJIAB010000166.1:0-283 GCF_045310795.1 Candidatus Clostridium helianthi | reverse complement strand
AACGAGATTGTCTCTCGCATTTTTCGGGAAGAATTCCCGGCTCGTCTTGGAAAGATAACCTGACGTTCGTCATCTCGCGCATACGCAAATCATGCGCGTTGCGCGTCATCGTCATGCATCGATCTTGATGTCGCATAAACGCGCGTCTACGCTCCCAGCAGATCCGTTAGAGATCGCTGGAGGAAGCACATGAAGCGCTTGCTGTCGTTCGAGTTGACGCACTGCATTGCAGACGGGAGGAGAACCTCTCCACGGCTGCTGGCTGCGAAGGTCGTCTTCGCCG
>NZ_JBJIAB010000165.1:0-285 GCF_045310795.1 Candidatus Clostridium helianthi | reverse complement strand
TGAAGTCGCCGTTCGTATCGCTTCGATAGTTGGCGTTGGCCCCGACATAGGCCCCCAGCGTATCGGACACCGGCCATCTGTATTCGACACTGGCGTTCGCCTGCCATTTCGGCGTGTTGGCGAACCCATACCCCTTGAAGTCGATCGGCTGACCGAAAGCCGAGAAGTTGTTGAATGTGCCCGTGATCTCGGTATCGAGATAGGCTGCGCCCAATCCAAACCTCAGACCCGTGACGGGCAGCCAGTCGATCTGGATTTCAGCACCCTTGATCGAGGATTCCGGCA
>NZ_JBJIAB010000164.1:0-285 GCF_045310795.1 Candidatus Clostridium helianthi | reverse complement strand
GATGCGGACCGAGTGGTGCTGTTGTCGCCCGGCGTCTGGGGCTGGTCTTCGCAAGGGGTGTTCAACAGCGCCGCGATCACCCTGGCCGCGCGGGCGCTGGGCGATGTCGCGCTGGAGCCGCCGTCCTTCATCACCCGGGGAATCCACGCCTCGTCCAATACGCTGGAACTGGTGCGAAACGGCCGCGACCCCCGCAGCATACTGGCGACGCGGTTCGACACCATCTACGGCCTGGTCGATCTGATGGAGACCTCGGCGCAGAACCTGGGCCGCATTCGCGGCGAC
>NZ_JBJIAB010000163.1:0-285 GCF_045310795.1 Candidatus Clostridium helianthi | reverse complement strand
GGCCATGATCAGCGGCTTGGCCGGGGCGATCAGTTGATAGGATCCCACCATGCCGGCGATGAACAGGTGATGGGTGTCTGTGGCGAACAGCAGCGTCACCCCCAGCAGGGTCAGGAAGGCGGCGATGGTCGTGCCCGGCTGGGCCTGCATGGGGTTGGCCGTCTGGGCGAAGCTGAGCGTGGTCTGCAGCGACACGATCTCGCCGGCGGTCGACAGGGCGGCCATGAACATGCGCAGCAACAGGCCGATCATCAGCCCGACGACCACCTCGCGGATGATCCAGCC
>NZ_JBJIAB010000162.1:0-286 GCF_045310795.1 Candidatus Clostridium helianthi | reverse complement strand
AGACGTCCCTCACCGGTCTGATCGGCTCGGGGCCCTACCGGGTCACCGGCGTCCGCGCCGGTCAGAGCGTAACGTTGACGCGCAACCCGGACTATTGGGGCCGCGACCTGCCGATCAACCGCGGTGTGTGGAATTTCGACGAGGTCCGTCTGGACTATTACCGCGAGGCCAACGGCGCGTTTGAAGCGTTCAAGCGCGGCCTCTACGATTTCCGGATCGAGAACGAGCCGCTGCGCTGGCACGAGGGGTACGATTTCGCCGCGGCCCGCAACGGCGAAGTGGTGCG
>NZ_JBJIAB010000161.1:0-286 GCF_045310795.1 Candidatus Clostridium helianthi | reverse complement strand
CCTGCGTTATCCGGTCTCGGTGCAGGCGGCCGCGCGCGGCGCCAGCGTGATCGTTAACCTGGTCGGCATTCTGTCCGAGAGCGGCGCGCAGACCTTCAACGCGGTTCAGGCCAAGGGCGCAGAGGCCGTGGCGCGCGCCGCGAGCGAGATCGGTGCACGCGTGGTGCATATCTCGGCAATCGGCGCGGATGCCAATTCAGCCTCGCGCTATGCGCGCGCCAAGGCCGCAGGCGAAGCCGCGGTCCTTGCGGCTGCGCCGTCAGCAACGATTCTGCGGCCCTCGGTC
>NZ_JBJIAB010000160.1:0-286 GCF_045310795.1 Candidatus Clostridium helianthi | reverse complement strand
GTCATCGGATAGTAGGTGCCGCCCTTGATGGTGGCATCGTTGGCGACGATGATGCATTCGCGGCCCGCGATGCGTCCGACGCCGGTGATGACGCTCGCCGAATGCACGTCACCGCCATAAAGGCCGTTGGCGGCGAGCGGCGACAATTCGAGGAAGGCGGTGCCCGGGTCGACCAGGAGATCGACGCGGTCGCGCGCCAGCATCTTGCCGCGCGAGGTGTGGCGCTTGCGCGAGGTCTCGCCCCCGCCGCCGGCCACCTGGTTGAGCTTGCCGCGGAGCTCCGCGA
>NZ_JBJIAB010000159.1:0-287 GCF_045310795.1 Candidatus Clostridium helianthi | reverse complement strand
CAAGACCATGCTGATGGACCTGTTCTTCCAGCAGAGCCCGGTCGAGCACAAGCGCCGCGCGCATTTCCATGAATTCATGGCCGAGGCGCATGAGCGCATCTATGGCTACCGCCAGCAGATCGCGCGTGGCGAGATCGCCGACGGCGACGTGATCGCGCTCACCGCGCAGGCGATCTTCGACGAAGCGTGGCTGCTCTGTTTCGACGAATTCCACGTCACCGACATCGCGGATGCGATGATCCTCGGGCGGCTGTTCGCAAAACTGTTCGATCTCGGCACCGTCGTGG
>NZ_JBJIAB010000158.1:0-288 GCF_045310795.1 Candidatus Clostridium helianthi | reverse complement strand
GCTTCAATGGCGTCGGCAGCTCACTATTCAAGCCTTGTGCCAAGCTACCGCAGTGCAAAAATGGATTTTACCGCAATGTTTTGCGCAACTTGTCGCAGCGCATGCGAACGGTGCGCGCGCTGCCAAAACTTGCGCTTCGCTCAATCCTTGTGCGTCGCACAAGGATTGAGCAGGCGCTTTTGATGATAGCGATCAGGCGTCCTCGGTGACCTTGGTGCCGAGCGGCGCGGGCGCCATGCCGCCGCCGGGCTTCACATGGAATTCGTAACTCATCAGGCTCCACGGGCC
>NZ_JBJIAB010000157.1:0-288 GCF_045310795.1 Candidatus Clostridium helianthi | reverse complement strand
GTGAAAGATGTATTGTTGTAAAACCAGGAGATACAGTGCAGATTAAGGATATCACAATAGTTGCATTAGAATCATTTGACAGAACAGCATTAATAACTGAACCTCCAAAGGGAGATATCAGAGGAAAGATGCCAGTAGATATGGATATTAAGGCTGTTAATTATTTGATAAAGACACCAGGTGGAAATTTATATCATAGTGGTGATTCACACTATTCAAATTTTTATGCCAAACATGGAAACGAATACAAAATTGATGTTGCATTAGGATCTTATGGTGAAAATCCAA
>NZ_JBJIAB010000156.1:0-289 GCF_045310795.1 Candidatus Clostridium helianthi | reverse complement strand
AAGGTGCGCTCGATCGCGGCAACGTCGCGGCGCTTGCCGATCGGCTCGGCGTCGGCGCGCGGCATCTGTCGCGATTGTTCGCCGAGCATCTCGATGCCTCGCCGTTCCAGGTCGCACTTTCGCTGCGCGTGCAGCGTGCCAAGCGGCTGATCGACGGCGGCGATCTTCCGCTCGCGCTGGTGGCGCAACGCGCCGGCTTCTCCAGCACCAGGCGCATGAATGCCGCCTTCACAAAACTTGATGGCCGCTCGCCCGCCTCGCTACGTCGGAGGGCGGGCACCACGATGCA
>NZ_JBJIAB010000155.1:0-289 GCF_045310795.1 Candidatus Clostridium helianthi | reverse complement strand
CCAGCCTTTCATGCCGGGATCGTCCTTCCAGGCCGGATCGTCCGGATCCTTCACATAGGCCGTGGAGATGATGCCGGTGCCGGCCTCGACGCCGGCCGGCTGCATCACGGTCGAAATCCACACCGCGGTGTTGGAGAGGAAGGTCATCGGCCGCCAGCCGATCTCGTAGGACTTGCGGATCGACTGCGCGGCGAATTTCGGCGTTGCCGCGATCACGAAGACGTCGGCATTGGTGGCCTTCAGCTTGACGATCTGGGAATCGATCGTGGGGTCCGATATCTCGTAGGTC
>NZ_JBJIAB010000154.1:0-290 GCF_045310795.1 Candidatus Clostridium helianthi | reverse complement strand
GATCGCGGTCCCGCTCATAGGCGAACAGGTCCAGGGCTGACCGGATATAGTCCGAGCTGATCCAGGCGTGCGGCATGTCGCCGATGAAGCGCGGCTCGCGCTTCTCGCGTCCCACCACCTCGGCCCAGCCGTTCCAGGCCTCGGGCCGCCGGTCGGCCATCAGGAAGTCCAGCACCGCAAGCGCCCGGTCCTTCTGACCCAGCCGCACGAAGGCGCCGACCAGCCGCCATTCGTAGGGCGTATAGTCCTTCCACGCCGTGCGGTTGGTCAGCCGGTTCTGGAAGTTTTCC
>NZ_JBJIAB010000153.1:0-299 GCF_045310795.1 Candidatus Clostridium helianthi | reverse complement strand
TTGGAGGGATTAGATTACACGAAGTTGTATAAGGCGTACTCTTCCGTTGGAAGAAAACCGGCAGTGGAACCTAAAATTATGTTCAAAATAATATCATATGCTTATTCTCAAAATATTTATTCAAGCAGGAAAATCGAAAAAGCATGCAAAAGAGATATAAATTTTAAGTGGTTACTTCAATGTTATAAGGCACCGGATCATGCTACAATCAGTAGATTTCGTAAAGACTATATTTCAAATGAGGTAATTGAAGATTTATTTTATCAACAAGTTAATTATTTAGCAAATCAAAATGAAAT
>NZ_JBJIAB010000152.1:0-303 GCF_045310795.1 Candidatus Clostridium helianthi | reverse complement strand
ATGGTATATAGCTGAAATGGATGTTAAAATCCAAGCTGCTAAATACTTAGTATACCTAGCTGCAACAAAGAAGCAAGCTGGTGAGCCTTACTCAGTAGATGCTGCAAGAGCTAAATTATTTGCTGCAGATGTTGCAATGGAAGTTACAACTAAAGCAGTTCAAATCTTTGGTGGATATGGTTACACTAAAGAATACCCAGTAGAAAGAATGATGAGAGATGCTAAGATATGCGAAATCTACGAAGGAACTTCAGAAGTTCAAAAGATGGTTATCGCAGGAAGCATTTTAAGATAGGAGGACTT
>NZ_JBJIAB010000151.1:0-304 GCF_045310795.1 Candidatus Clostridium helianthi | reverse complement strand
TACCATCGGCGCTATAGACCTTAACTTTCCTGTTCGAAATGGGAAGGAGTGTTACCTCTATGCCATCATCACGAGATGCATGTTTTTCCCAAATCTTCGATTTGGTTGAAAAACAGCACACCAACGAACGTCTGTGAGTTAGTGTTTCCTTAGAAAAAATAACCCAAGTTCATCGCTTATACTATTTTTTCAGCAATTATATTAAATAATTACTACTTAAAAGAACCTTGTTCTTTCAAAATTGCACATAAGTGAGAGTCCAAATTTTATATTTGGATACTCGAACTTACTCAGCGAACGCCAG
>NZ_JBJIAB010000150.1:0-312 GCF_045310795.1 Candidatus Clostridium helianthi | reverse complement strand
AAAATTGAACAGAATAAGATAAATACATTTAAGTAAACCAGCAATTTTTATTTGAGTAAGCTAAGATTAAACTTTTTCCAATATGGATAAGTTCAACTAACATTTAGCTGAAGGTAAACTTCATCTAAATTAAGTTTCACTTTATATTGAGAGTTTGATCCTGGCTCAGGACGAACGCTGGCGGCGTGCTTAACACATGCAAGTCGAGCGAGATGAACTCCTTCGGGAGGGACTCTAGCGGCGGACGGGTGAGTAACACGTGGGTAACCTGCCTCATAGAGGGGAATAGCCTTTCGAAAGGAAGATTAATAC
>NZ_JBJIAB010000149.1:0-315 GCF_045310795.1 Candidatus Clostridium helianthi | reverse complement strand
AAGTATGACTATCATTTATGATTTATTCATGTTCCAAATGACAGAGATAAAAATATATATTCTTAAGAATATAAGAAGTTAAGAATGAAAGAATATAGGAATTTAAGAATATAAGAATATAAGAATATAAGAATTTATAAATGAAAACATAAAACAATTTCAAAAGGTGTAGTAAAATAGGCACCTTTTGAAAAGAGAACGAAGGATAGCTAAGATTATTTCAGGTTTGAAATGAATGCGAAGCGCAGCATGGGACTTAATTAGCACAACTAAGAACTTATAAAAAAATATGTCTATGAAATGAGGATAAAGATG
>NZ_JBJIAB010000148.1:0-319 GCF_045310795.1 Candidatus Clostridium helianthi | reverse complement strand
AGGGGACTCCGCGAGAGTGAATGGTATTTTGGTATGACTGTGATGGACGAGGTTTATCAAGAGAATAGGGCGGCGCAGCCGCCCGGCCATCCGCGCATCCTGTCGCTCGCCAACCAGAAGGGCGGCGTCGGCAAGACAACCACAGCGATCAATCTTGGTACTGCACTCGCTGCGATCGGCGAGCGCGTCCTGATCGTCGATCTCGATCCGCAGGGCAACGCCTCGACCGGGCTCGGGATCGATCGCCGCAACCGCAGTTGCTCGACCTACGACGTCCTGATCGGCGAGGCGCCGCTGCGCGATGCCGTGGTCGCGACCG
>NZ_JBJIAB010000147.1:0-322 GCF_045310795.1 Candidatus Clostridium helianthi | reverse complement strand
ATTATTCTACCTTTTCGTTAAGAGCTAAGACTTTAGAGAAACATATATATTATGGTATTTATGCTATGTTTGTTGAATTTATTAACCCAGAAACTAGACTATGTGCAATTGATGCTACTGCCTTAAGAAGTTCAAAATACGATAGCGAAGCTAAATCCGGCAAAGGTACACGTCTGGGATATTATAAAGGTTACAAGTTACACTGCATTACAACAGTTACTGATACTATAATTCCTCTAGTTTTCAGTTTAACAACAGCTAATGTTTACGATAATCAAGTTCAGGATTTACTATATGAAGCTAAAAATTATAATCCATTTTT
>NZ_JBJIAB010000146.1:0-328 GCF_045310795.1 Candidatus Clostridium helianthi | reverse complement strand
GATGTTCTTTGAAAATTGCACATAGATTTAATGTATATATAAAATACAACAAAGCCAAGAATAAATATTCTTTGTGAAATGATTAAGTAAATTAAAAGTATTTGAATAAAATATATTAATTTACCAAAAGCGAAGCTTAGTAGTGACAAGAGCGAGGAAGCAAGAGTTTTAGGAAGTGAGCGTACTTCATGTACGTGAGTGAGTAAAACACGCAGCTGACGAAGTTATTGGTACTAATAAGTGAGCGAACCAAAGGTCAAGCTACAAAGGGCGCATGGTGAATGCCTTGGCATCAGGAGCCGATGAAGGACGCGATAAGCTGCGATAA
>NZ_JBJIAB010000145.1:0-332 GCF_045310795.1 Candidatus Clostridium helianthi | reverse complement strand
ACACCACATATTACTCCCATTTCATTTGCTTCTTTAATGTGTTCTACATTTGCTGTGTCTAAAAAAAATCTCATTTTTTACGCCCCTATTCCTTAATTTTATTTATTTTAATTTCCTATTCTTTATTCGTAATTAATTCAACTAATAAATATCCAATAATTATATTATAAAAGTATAATCCTTAATTACATAAACTTTGGATTATACTTTTATTTATTATCTAAATAAACTTATATTTTATTATTTAGATTTTACCCTGAATTATTCATAAAATTATATGAAACATGCTTTGCATGGCTCGTTAAGCTGTTCTTAACAAATTCAAAACTTCA
>NZ_JBJIAB010000144.1:0-344 GCF_045310795.1 Candidatus Clostridium helianthi | reverse complement strand
TAATTTTCTTCATAGGATTCAATGCAATAAGACTTGCAACAAACTGGTATGGAATGTTCTATGGATATGAAAAAGGAACTCAATTAGTTGCTGATATGGGAGGAAATAAACTTAGATATCTTACAGAAGGTGCTTCAGTACTTGGATTACTTGTTATAGGTGGTCTTGTTTCAAAATGGACAACTGTTAATATACCTTTTGTTCTCTCTAAATATACACAAGCTGATGGAAAAGAAGTAGTTACAACTATTCAAAGTGTACTAGACAGCTTAATGCCAGGATTAGTTCCGCTTTTACTAACATTTTTATGTATGTATCTATTAAAGAAGAACGTGAATCCATTA
>NZ_JBJIAB010000143.1:0-345 GCF_045310795.1 Candidatus Clostridium helianthi | reverse complement strand
CTTAAAGTATTCTGTGCAACATTCTTTGTATTCAGTGATTACATGAAGGGTGCTATGAGATTATCAGCTCTTATGAATATTCCAGTAGCTTATGTATTAACACATGATAGCATTGGAGTAGGGGAAGACGGGCCAACTCATGAACCAATAGAACAATTAGCAGCTCTTAGAAGTATGCCAAACATGACAGTATTTAGACCTGCTGACTCAAAAGAAACGGCAGCAGCCTGGTATTATGCAGTAACTAATGGAGCTACACCAACATCATTAGTATTAACAAGACAAAAGCTACCACTATATGATGGATGTCCTAAGAGAGCATTAAAGGGTGGATATATCTTAAAA
>NZ_JBJIAB010000142.1:0-347 GCF_045310795.1 Candidatus Clostridium helianthi | reverse complement strand
GGATAAATATTTTGATACAATGCTTTCGCAAAAGTATGACTATCATTTATGATTTATTCATGTTCCAAATGACAGAGGTAAAAATATATATTCTTAAGAATATAAGAATATAAGAAGTTAAGAATGAAAGAATATAGGAATTTAAGAATTTAACAATATAATAATTTATAAATGAAAACATAAAACAATTTAAAAAGGTGTAGTAAAATAGGTACCTTTTGAAAAGTGAATTAAGGATAGCTAAGATCATTTCAGGTTTTAAATGAATTTGAAGCGCAGCATGGGACTTAATTAGCACAACTAAGAACTTATAAAAAAATATGTCTATGAAATGAGGATAAAGATGA
>NZ_JBJIAB010000141.1:0-348 GCF_045310795.1 Candidatus Clostridium helianthi | reverse complement strand
GGCCCCGGCCTCGCCCTGATCGATGCCCAGCTGGTTGGCTAGGCCGAAGGCGGAAATGCCATAGACGATGCCGAAGTTGATGGCCTTGGCCCGGCGGCGCGTCTCGGCCGGCATCCCCTCGACCGGCACGCCGAACATTTCCGAAGCTGTCGCGGCGTGAATGTCCAGCCCCGCCTTGAAGGCGCGTTTCAGCTCGGCGATATCGCCGATATGGGCCAGCAGGCGCAGCTCGATCTGGCTGTAGTCGGCGCTGATCAGCACATGGCCGGGCGCGGCGATGAAGGCCTGACGAATTTCGCGGCCTGTCTCGGTGCGGATCGGAATGTTCTGAAGGTTCGGGTCGCTGGA
>NZ_JBJIAB010000140.1:0-353 GCF_045310795.1 Candidatus Clostridium helianthi | reverse complement strand
AAGAGAGCATTAAAGGGTGGATATATCTTAAAAGATTCTAAGAAAGAAACTCCAGATGTACTTTTAATGGCATCAGGTTCAGAAGTTGAATTAATCTATAAAGCAGCAGCTGAATTAGAAGCTAAAGGTATAGATGCAAGAGTTATAAGTATGCCATCATTTGAATTATTTGATGCTCAAGATGAAGCATATAAAGAATCAGTTATGCCAAATAAGGTTCGTGCTAGAGTGGCAGTAGAAGCATTAACAAGCTTTGGATGGCATAAATATGTAGGCCTTGATGGAGATGTTATATCTTTAGATACTTTTGGAGCATCAGGTAAAGCAGAAATCCTATTCGAGAAATTTGGATT
>NZ_JBJIAB010000139.1:0-353 GCF_045310795.1 Candidatus Clostridium helianthi | reverse complement strand
ATGAATCATAATGGAAAGAACCCTGAATGGGATAACAGAGATAGATTTGTATTATCAGCAGGACATGGTTCAATGCTTGAATATTCATTGCTACATTTATTTGGATATGGACTTACAGTTGAAGATATTAAAAACTTTAGACAATTCGGAAGTTTAACACCAGGACATCCAGAGTATGGCCATACAAAAGGTGTTGAAATAACAACAGGACCACTTGGACAAGGTATTTGTAATGCAGTAGGTTTTGCTATAGCAGAAGCACATCTTGCAGAAAAATTCAATAAACCAGATTATAGCGTAGTTGATCACTATACATATGCTATAGTTGGAGACGGATGCCTTATGGAAGGTAT
>NZ_JBJIAB010000138.1:0-356 GCF_045310795.1 Candidatus Clostridium helianthi | reverse complement strand
CGTCAATAAATACAAGCCTGCGAGCGAGAAACCGATCGACGTGCTGAAAGTGGAGAACTCCACCGTGCGGCGCTTGCAGATCGACAAGCTCGGCCGCCTGAAGAAGGAACGCAACCAGAAGGACGTCGATGCGGCGCTGGCCGCGCTGACCCGGTCAGCCGGCGAAGGCAACGGCAATCTGCTGGCGCTGGCGATCGACGCCGCGCGCGCCAAGGCCACCGTCGGCGAGATTTCGGACGCGATGGAGAAGGTGTTCGGCCGTCACCGCGCCGAGATCAAGTCGATCACCGGCGTCTACAAGCGAGAGGCAGCGACCATGTCCAACCGGGTCGAGAAGGTGCAGGAGCTGATCGACG
>NZ_JBJIAB010000137.1:0-356 GCF_045310795.1 Candidatus Clostridium helianthi | reverse complement strand
ATAATAGTTAAAAATCAAATTGGTTTTGGATGTCCAGCAAAACAAGGAAAAGCTTCAGCACATGGTGAACCTTTAGGAGCAGACAATGTAATTGCTATGAAGGAAAACTTAGGATGGAAGACTGAGCCTGCATTCTACGTGCCAGACGAAGTGTATACAAATATGAATGAACACATAGCAAAAGGCGAAAAGACTGAAGAAGCTTGGAATGAGTTGTTTAAATCATATGAAAAAGCTTATCCAGAACTTGCAGCAGAATATACTAAATGGATGAGTGGGGAACTTGATAAAGAAGCTTTATTAAACAACGAAGAACTTTGGAGCTTTGATAAAGAAATGGCTACAAGAGAATCTTC
>NZ_JBJIAB010000136.1:0-358 GCF_045310795.1 Candidatus Clostridium helianthi | reverse complement strand
ATGCACCTATAAAAAGAGTAGCTATGCTACAATACTGAACTATTCTGCATATAAGAACATTTTATGCAGGCGAATATGATTTACTTTTTTATTCTTTTATAGTAATTAACCTTAGTAAAATATACTACTATAAAGTTATCCACAAATTTTATTGGAATATAAATTCCTAAAGAATAAAAAAATAGTTAACCACAATCTCGTGGCTAACTAAAATGTCTAATCTAATATACTACTTCTTCAATGAATATAGTAAGGTTATTAACTAAATCAATATATTTTATCCTGAATTATTCATAAAATTATATGAAACATGCTTTGCATGGCTCGTTAAGCTGTTCTTAACAAATTCAAAACTTCA
>NZ_JBJIAB010000135.1:0-361 GCF_045310795.1 Candidatus Clostridium helianthi | reverse complement strand
ATCCAATTCATGTAATAGAAGCAGCAAAAGCAGGAGCAGATATATCAACAGTACCTTATAGCTTAGTAATGCAAATGCTAAAACACCCATTAACAGATCAAGGATTAGAAAGATTCAAAGCAGATTGGGCAGCAGCATTTGGAAAATAAATTGCCGAAGTAAGGAACAAGCTTTTGTTCCGGTTTCTAAGAAATTTTAACGGGTGCTTCTAAGATTATAAGTTGTACCCAAAATGCTAGTCTCAAAAACAAGTTTTGAACAAGCATTTTGGAACAACTTATAATCAAGAAGCACAACCGTCAAAATTTCTAATGAAACACTTCACAAAACATGTTCCTTACTTCTAGCATAGATATTTTTC
>NZ_JBJIAB010000134.1:0-361 GCF_045310795.1 Candidatus Clostridium helianthi | reverse complement strand
GAGGTGTAAGTATGGTAACATATTTAGCTGACTGATACTAATAGGTCGAGGGCTTGACCAATATAATCAAGTTGTAAATACATTAAAGAAACTGTGTGCAATTTTGAAAGAACAAAGTTTTTTCAAAAAGGAATAATTACAGTAATAGATTAATGTAAATGTAGTATAAGCGTAAACTAAGAGTCTTTTTTCAAAGGAAACTCGACTCACATTCGTTCGCTGAGTGCTAATTTACACGAATAAGGAATACAAATCGCAAAAGCGATTTGCATAAGTTCGTTCGCCCAAATCATAGATTTGGGAACTCACTTAATCTCGTGATGATGGCATAGAGGTAACACTCCTTCCCATTCCGAACAGG
>NZ_JBJIAB010000133.1:0-367 GCF_045310795.1 Candidatus Clostridium helianthi | reverse complement strand
CGTATCCCAATCCATTATGGGGCTATGGAGAAGTATGTGCACTTAATAGTTTCAATTTACTTCAAGCTGACTTAAATTCTATTTTATCTAGGCGATATGTAAAACAGAAAGAAGTGATAGTAACAAATAATACTCTTAGAAAATATAATATTATGAAAAAAAATAAAAAGAGGAAATCTATGAACAATAGAAGTAATGGAAATGGTAAATCAAACACTGGCGGATTAAAAGTTCAGTGCTTTTGGGGCAATGACTATATTCCAATTAATGGAGTTAAGATAACTGTTAGAGGAACAACAGGTTCTGAAAATGCTAATAATATTGAATTACTTACAAATGTAGCTGGATTAACTCAAGTAATAGAATT
>NZ_JBJIAB010000132.1:0-371 GCF_045310795.1 Candidatus Clostridium helianthi | reverse complement strand
GATTATAGCGTAGTTGATCACTATACATATGCTATAGTTGGAGACGGATGCCTTATGGAAGGTATCTCAGGAGAAGCGTCATCTCTTGCTGGAACTTTAGGTCTTGGAAAATTAGTCGTATTATATGATTCAAATAATATTTCAATTGAAGGAAATACAGACATAGCATTTAGAGAGGATGTAGCTAAGAGATACGAAGCTTATGGATGGCAAGTACTAAATGTAGCAGATGGAAATGATATAGATACAATAGAAAAAGCAATAGAAGCAGCTAAAGCAGAAACAACAAAACCTTCTATTATAATAGTTAAAAATCAAATTGGTTTTGGATGTCCAGCAAAACAAGGAAAAGCTTCAGCACATGGTGAACC
>NZ_JBJIAB010000131.1:0-371 GCF_045310795.1 Candidatus Clostridium helianthi | reverse complement strand
GCTCTCTTAGGACATCCATCATATAGTGGTAACTTTTGTCTTGTTAATACTAGTGATGTTGGAGTAGTTCCATTAGTCACAGCATAGTACCAAGCTGCTGCAGTTTCTTTTGAGTCTGCAGGTCTAAATACTGTCATGTTTGGCATACTTCTAAGAGCTGCTAATTGTTCTATTGGTTCATGAGTTGGACCATCTTCCCCTACTCCAATACTATCATGTGTTAATACATAAACTACTGGAAGATTCATAAGAGCTGATAATCTCATAGCACCCTTCATGTAATCGCTGAATACTAAGAATGTTGCACAGAATACTTTAAGTCCACCATGAGCATACATTCCGTTAGCGATAGCTGCCATAGCATGTTCTCT
>NZ_JBJIAB010000130.1:0-377 GCF_045310795.1 Candidatus Clostridium helianthi | reverse complement strand
AAGAAAAGAAATAGCTAATAGCATGAAAAACTAACTTTCTTATGTTATTAACTATATCTATGAATAATTCAGGTTTAAAGATATTTTCACTTTTAAATTCTTAAGTTTTTTCATTGTTAAAAATGTAAATTCTTATATTCCCATATTCCTTTATTCTTAAGTTCTTAAATTCTTATATTCTTTCATTTTTAACTTTATTGATAAACAATTTAAGAATTAGGCTTATTAGATGAACATATTTACAAAGTTGCTAAAACTTTAAACTCATATCTTCACTAGAAATCATAAATATATTTGTGGAGAAAACATTTGAAAATGAGCTGTTAAAGGTTCTTTGCTGTAGGTTGTTCCATTTTAGCTTGTCAAACTGAAAGTTG
>NZ_JBJIAB010000129.1:0-390 GCF_045310795.1 Candidatus Clostridium helianthi | reverse complement strand
ATTTCCCATAGCATAAGCTAGTAAGACCCCTTGAAGACTACAAGGTTGATAGGTCAGAGGTGTAAGTATGGTAACATATTTAGCTGACTGATACTAATAGGTCGAGGGCTTGACCAATATAATCAAGTTGTAAATACATTAAGAACTATGTGCAATTTTGAAAGAACAAAACTTTCATAAGGAATAATTACAGTAATAGATTCATGTAAATGTAGTATAAGCGTAAAATAAGAGTCTTTTTTCAAAGGAAACTCGACTCACATTCGTTCGCTGAGTGCTAATTTACACGAAATCGAAGATTTCTGTAAATTATGCATCTCGTGATGATGGCATAGAGGTAACACTCCTTCCCATTCCGAACAGGAAAGTTAAGGTCTATAGCGCCGATGG
>NZ_JBJIAB010000128.1:0-392 GCF_045310795.1 Candidatus Clostridium helianthi | reverse complement strand
ATCCCGAACACATCATCCCCCAGCCCGGCGGCGTGCGGAACAGATACTGGGGATGCATGGTCAGGACCCCGCGCGAGAAGTGCGAGGTGACGAAATGGTCCAGGTCGTGCTGGGGCCGATCCGGCGTGATGACGATGTCTTCCTGACGCGGGCCGCCGTTCCACTCGGCCGAAAAGCCGAAGGGGCACAGGATTTCCCACCCGGTGGTGTTGGCCATGTTCAGCGGCAGGCAGCGATAGGGGTGACGGCTGATGAAGGCGTCCATCCAGTTGCGCGACTGGCGGCCGGGGATCATATCCGGCGGCCGGGCCGTCATCGGATAGCATTCCAGTTCCAGCGGGCGCGTCTGCACGGTATCGACCATGGATCTGTCCTAACGCCCGAAATCCAAT
>NZ_JBJIAB010000127.1:0-398 GCF_045310795.1 Candidatus Clostridium helianthi | reverse complement strand
CCATCAATCGCTTGTCTTCCAGCAAATACTAAATCATAATCTAATTTAGCTATTACTCCTGCAAGTGCCTTTGAAGTTGCTAGAGTATCTGCTCCTCCAAGTGCTCTATCTGTTAATAGGACAGCTTCATCAGCTCCCATACATAATGCTTCTCTTAATACTGCTTTAGCCATTGGAAGTCCCATACTTATTACAGTAACTTTTCCTCCAACTTTTTCTTTTAATTGTAATGCACCTTCTAAAGCGTGTTTATCCTCTGGATTCATTATTGATGGAACACCATCTCTTATTAATGTACCAGTTTTAGGATCAATTTTTACTGCTGTAGTATCTGGAACTTGTTTTACACAAACTACTATATTCATTCTAAAAGTCCTCCTATCTTAAAATGCTTCCTG
>NZ_JBJIAB010000126.1:0-406 GCF_045310795.1 Candidatus Clostridium helianthi | reverse complement strand
CGCACTTCGAACCGGAACTGCGCAAGGTCCTGAAGCCGCACGGCTTCCTGACCCGCGACAGCCGCGTCGTCGAGCGCAAGAAGTACGGCCGCGCCAAGGCTCGCCGCAGCTTCCAGTTCTCGAAGCGCTGATCGCGTTCACGCGGTTTGGATTTGGGGCGCTTCGGGGAGACCCGGAGCGCCCTTTTTCTTTTTTCGAGGCAGTCATGACCCACACCATCTTCATCGACGGCGAGGCCGGCACCACGGGGCTCGAGATTCGCGAGCGGCTGGAAGCGCGCCCGGATCTGGAACTGGTCCTGCTGGGCGAGCGTCGTCGCGATGTGGAGGCGCGGCGCGAGGCCCTGAACGGCGCGGACGCCGTGATCCTGTGCCTGCCCGATGATGCAGCGCGGGAAGCCGTAGCC
>NZ_JBJIAB010000125.1:0-410 GCF_045310795.1 Candidatus Clostridium helianthi | reverse complement strand
AGCACATCCGTCAGAATGGTCTCGTTGCCCGAATGTTTGACCCCGTTCCAGCTGGAGAAGCTGGCCATGATCGACAGCACGCCCGCGTCGATGGCCTGGGGATAGCCGGACAGGTGGGTGCGGATCATCTCCTGCTCGGACCCGGCGTAATCGCCCTGATCCTTGCCGCCCGTGGTGCCGCCGTCGGCCAGGAAGTGTTTGGCCGAGCCGGCGATATGGCCGGCGGTCAGCGGATGGTCGGCCGACAGCCGGCCCTGCAGGCCCAGGGTCATCGGACCGGCGTAGCTCTGCGCCACCTCGGGGTTCTCGGCATAGCCTTCGTAGGCGCGGCCCCAGCGGTCGTCCTGGGGCACGGCCAGGGTCGGCCCGAAGGTCCAGTCGGCGCCCGTCACCGCCACCTCCAGCGCCGT
>NZ_JBJIAB010000124.1:0-412 GCF_045310795.1 Candidatus Clostridium helianthi | reverse complement strand
CTACTAAAATTAAATCAAATCACAAGAGGATGGATTAATTATTATGGAATTGCTAACGCACGCGGAAAGCTAATTGAACTAGACCAATGGATTAGAAGAAGATTGAGAGCTTGCATATGGAAACAATGGAAGAAGATTAGCACTAAACAAAGAAATCTAGCTAAATTAGGAATTAATAAATACAAAGCATGGGAATATGCAAATACAAGAAAAGGCTATTGGAGAATTTCCAACAGCCCAATTTTGAGCAAGTCTTTAAATAATAAATACCTAGAATCTCTAGGATTTATTAGTCTAACACAAACATATCAAATGATACATTAAATTCTGATGAACCGCCGTATACCGAACGGTACGTACGGTGGTGTGAGAGGTCGGAAAACAAAATAATTGTTTTCCTCCTACTCGATTA
>NZ_JBJIAB010000123.1:0-413 GCF_045310795.1 Candidatus Clostridium helianthi | reverse complement strand
GTATCGCAGCATTTGTCACACCTATATGAGGTTTGCTTCAATCCTCTTTCTTTCAGCTTCTGTAAGCTTTCGTGGTTCCTTTGGCTTGAATCCTGCAAATTCATTTTTATCTGCTGTGTTACTCTTTCTAGTGCCTCTAAAGCCATTTTTCTTCACCTCCACATTATCTTCTGGACATCCATCTCTCTTCCAGTTTTTTAATACTCCAATTGCATAATTTATGTCTGGACAATTTTTTTGAAACCCAACATCCATAGCCTTCTTAACCCACTTTTCTCCGTAAAGATCAATAGCTGATCTAAGCGCAACATACTCACAACTACCTGGTTTTCCTGTTATTTTTTCATGATACTTCATAAGCTCCATTGCCTTAGAATTTATATCCACCTCTTCTACCGACCCATTATTATTAT
>NZ_JBJIAB010000122.1:0-436 GCF_045310795.1 Candidatus Clostridium helianthi | reverse complement strand
TTCAACAAACATAGCATAAATACCATAATATATATGTTTCTCTAAAGTCTTAGCTCTTAACGAAAAGGTAGAATAATCAGGTATTTCATTAAGATCAATTATAGATTGAAACACATAATCTTTTTTTATTTCGTATTCAAGTTCTCTCAGACTGAATATACTATGTTTAACACCATATAACATGCAGGCAACTATTTGCTCATCTGAGTACTTACGTGGTCGGCCTTTAGCATTTTTGCTATTAGAATTTAATTTAGTAAATGCAATTTTAACAGCTTCAAAAATCTTATAATTATCATTTTCAGTTTTAATCTTTCGTGATATAATCATATTTAAGTCATTCCTTGTGTGATGTAATTTGGTTTTTAGCGAAATTATTATATCACAAAGGAATGGCTTATTTATTTTTTACAAATTTTGTTTACTCAACAACCTA
>NZ_JBJIAB010000121.1:0-451 GCF_045310795.1 Candidatus Clostridium helianthi | reverse complement strand
GGAACAACAGGTTCTGAAAATGCTAATAATATTGAATTACTTACAAATGTAGCTGGATTAACTCAAGTAATAGAATTACAAGCACCACCTATAGAATATTCTTTAAATCCAAATAGTAATCAAACACCGTATAGCTCATACGATATAACTGTTGAAAAAGCTGGATTTAATCCAGTAGTAATAAGGGGATGTCAGGTATTTCCTACACGAGTTGCTTACCAAATAGTTAATTTAGAAAGCAATTTAGGAAGAGGAAGTATGAGACAGGAAGTTATAAATATACAACCACCTGTATTAAATGGAAATTATCCACCGAAAATACCAGAAGATCCTGAGAAGCCACTACCACCACCAACATCAGGAGTTGTATTACCCGAGCCTGTAGTTCCAGAATATGTTATTGTCCATCAAGGAGTTCCAGATGATCCATCAGCACCAAACTATAAAGTAC
>NZ_JBJIAB010000120.1:0-513 GCF_045310795.1 Candidatus Clostridium helianthi | reverse complement strand
AGCCACCAGCTTTCGCAATCGGTGCACTTCCAGATAATCCCGATTCAGTTTGCGTCGGTCGTGGTCCTGTTGCTTGGACAATTCGGACGGGTCATTTGTCATGGTAATTTCGCTGGCTCTGGACAATTTGATTTAACCGACCCGAACAAGCCTTCGGTCCCCATTCCAATGTGTCTTTGGTCATGGGTTCGGTGATTTGAACGGTGCGGGTCGGTCGGATTAATGGTTATTGGATACCGTTATTCGACGAGAATGCTGCGACGTCCGATGAACTGCCTGTCCGGTTGGCTCCGCGCCCAAGACGCCCCGCCGGGAACAACGGGCGACGAGGTCAGGCGCGTCGTCTCGCTAAAATGGCGATCCAGCCGGTCCGGATTGGCGGGCGGAGCTCAGGCGGCCACCGGCTCCGCTGCGCGCGGGTAAGCCGCGCCAAGACGATCGACGAGGTTGTTGATGGTGGCCTGAAGATTGTTGCGGCGGGGGCGCAGGTGGCGCGCGAGCATCGGATAGGCC
>NZ_JBJIAB010000119.1:0-526 GCF_045310795.1 Candidatus Clostridium helianthi | reverse complement strand
ATATGTTGCAAATTGGTTTCTACATTCGGACGCATAGCCTGTCTATTGTCTGAGTAGGAACCATATTTATAGATTTAATAAACTTTTGAACCGCAACTCTCACTCTTACTAAAGAAGGATAAAACACATTATTAATAACAGAAGATTTTAACCATCCCCATAACCCCTCTATCAGATTAAATTCTGGACTATATGGTGGCAAGAACATCAATTCCAATCTATCTTTAACTTCATTTAAAAACGGTTGTATCAATTTTGCATGATGGATTCTAGCATTATCTAAAATCATGACTATTTTTCCTTTTGGATATTCTTTAAGTACACTATTTAAAAAGCTTTGAAATACTTGTGCATCATATCTCTCATGCTCTTCGCAATAAACTTTACCAGTAACATAATCTAATATACCTATAAGTTTAACGCCAGCATTTTTACCGTATGTCGGTATTTTTCTTTGATGGCCTTTTATAAACCAATTCTTCTGTATTGCTTGATAATCTCTAATCATTGACTCATCTTCAAATAA
>NZ_JBJIAB010000118.1:0-556 GCF_045310795.1 Candidatus Clostridium helianthi | reverse complement strand
TAATCCTTCTATGTTGCTACCTAATAATAAAGCTGTAAGATTTACTCCTAATTCATCAGCAATTCTTCTACCTTCACCAAGTAGTTCTAAAGATACTTTTTGTAATTCGCCTTCTCTTTGTTCAGCAAAGACCCAAACGCCTTTGTAATCTGCTATATTCATAATAAATTACCCTCCTATTATCTTAGATGTAGTGTTTTTCTTTTAATTTTCCTACAACATAGTATGCTGCATTTTTAGGTGCTTCTCTTACGATTTCTCCTGCACCTTTAACTTCCTTAGTCATTGACTTCTTAACCTTTGTAGGTGAGCCTTTAAGCCCTAATTCAGCTACATCTACATCTATATCAGCTGCGCTCATAACTTTGATTTCATCATCTGAAGTTTCGAATATATCTACAACATTCATATATCTAGTTTCATTTAATTCTTCGATTGCAGTTAATAGACATGGAGTTTTAACTTCTACTACTTGATGTCCATCTTCTAGTGCTCTATTTACTATTAATGTATTTCCTTCAACTTTAACGTCTTGAACGTAAGTTACTTGAGGAAT
>NZ_JBJIAB010000117.1:0-576 GCF_045310795.1 Candidatus Clostridium helianthi | reverse complement strand
TTTGATAAAGAAATGGCTACAAGAGAATCTTCAGGAATAATGATAAATAGATTGGCTAAACTAATTCCAAACTTTATCGGAGGATCAGCAGATTTAGCTCCGTCTAACAAAACTCATATGAACGATAGAGGAGATTTCTCAGCAGAAGATAGAAGCGGATCAAACCTTCACTTTGGGGTTAGAGAACATGCTATGGCAGCTATCGCTAACGGAATGTATGCTCATGGAGGACTTAAAGTATTCTGTGCAACATTCTTTGTATTCAGTGATTACATGAAGGGTGCTATGAGATTATCAGCTCTTATGAACCTTCCAGTAGCTTATGTATTAACACATGATAGTATTGGAGTAGGGGAAGACGGGCCAACTCATGAACCAATAGAACAATTAGCAGCTCTTAGAAGTATGCCAAATATGACAGTATTTAGACCTGCAGATTCAAAAGAAACTGCAGCAGCATGGTATTATGCTGTAACTAATGGAACCACTCCAACATCACTAGTATTAACAAGACAAAAGCTACCACTATATGATGGATGTCCTAAGAGAGCATTAAAGGGTGGATATATCTTAAAA
>NZ_JBJIAB010000116.1:0-662 GCF_045310795.1 Candidatus Clostridium helianthi | reverse complement strand
GTTGCATAATCAACTACTCCTGTTTGTGGTAATCCAAATATTTGTTGGAATGTCTTTACTGCCTCTGCAGTCTTTGGTCCATATATTCCATCCTCAGCAACTCTCGGAATTAATGGGTAGTTTCTTGCTATTCTATTTAATTGACTTTGAATAGTCCTTACAGCAGAACCAGATGAACCAATAGTTAATGGTCTACCTGGATATGATTGAGGGCTTCCAGCAACTTTTTCAGCTGTAACTAATTCAATGTTATTTCCATAATAATATCTCAAAATCTCATATGGTACCTTACCTTGTACTCCTAATTTCTGACTACCCCATTGACTCAACCATTCGGGACAGCTAACCCGCTTTCCATCACAGTATTGTGTTAAAAGTGGCTGCTTCCTTCCAATCCTTCGTACGTATGTGGAAAAAATCTCATCGACAATTTGACTTATATTATCATAGAAATTTCTACCATAAGCGAATGCATGATCATAAGCTGTAGAGCTTGTAATATCAAAGTTTTTTCCTTTACCTCTATACCACTCAGTATATATTCTATTTAATGTAAAAGATATAATACAAAAAATATTTGCTCTTATTGCTGAATTTGTCCAAGTTGAATATATTTCGCATGAAGCAACATTTTTAATGTAATCTTTAAAAGGTACTTTATA
>NZ_JBJIAB010000115.1:0-676 GCF_045310795.1 Candidatus Clostridium helianthi | reverse complement strand
TATATATGTTGCAAAATGAAATTCCCAAAATAATTTATTGTGAAAAATATCCATTAATATAAAATGAACAAAACAACAAAACTATAATGAATTAAAATAAATTTATAGTGAGGTTTTATATATGGATATTTTAGTGATTAATAAAATTACCGGTCATGAAAATGAGATAAAGGAAATAAAAGATGCGTCGAAACGCACTAAAAGTGTAAGATTATATAAAAGATATTCTGTATTACTTAAACATTTTGATGGTTTTAATAATAGAAAGATTGCTGAGATGGAAAATATAGATGAGCACACTGTTGCTACTTATATAAAAAATTACAAAGCTAACGGATTAGATGGATTAAATATTGCCCACGGCGGCGGAGCTAGCAAAAAAATCAATGAAAAGCAAGAGAAAATAGTATTAGAAACTATTACTACAAAAACACCTGAGGATGTTGGATTTGAATCTAAAATGAATTGGACTATTGAATTAGTTAGACAATGGGTTTTAAAAGAATTTAATATAAAAATGTCACATAGGGGAATAGCCTATGTTCTACATAGATTAAATTTAAGTTATACTCGGCCTACTTACGTTTTGGAAAAAGCGGATAAGGAAAAACAAGAAAAATTTAAAAATGATTTTGAAGTACTAAAAAAAATGCCTTGATGGCTTAGTTGATACTAT
>NZ_JBJIAB010000114.1:0-686 GCF_045310795.1 Candidatus Clostridium helianthi | reverse complement strand
CAAAAGTTTCACGTACGGTGTGAAGCAGGGGAAAAGATGGAGATAATATCAAAGTCTTACCTATTGCTATAATTCATATAAGTCTCTAGAATTCTTGCTGATGACCTGTCTCTTTTTTGGGTGGTGGATTAAGCGCCCAAATAAAATATATAAATAGTAAAGTATATACTAGTAATAACGTATATACCTATAACATCATATATAACAATACATAATAAAAACTATAAAAACTTATATCAAATATACTCATATAAATTGACGTAGCCAAAAAGAGCACCAAGTGCTCTTTATAAATTCATTCCTTGCTGCCGCAGGCTACAACAAAACAACGAGAAGTGCAAGCTATAAAAACAAAATATATAATTTCTAAATGCACCAATAAACATTTATAATATATTTTATTCTGATATACGCATTAGCTTGTACTTCTCTTCCTTTGTCTGAGCCCTGGCGAGTTAAAATAAAAAGATATTAATTACTTTAAGCTGAGTATAATAAATACGAACCTAAAAACCTTAATTAAGAGGTTCTTTATCTCGTACATTATCTATTGCTTAAAGTATATTAATATCTTCCTTTTTATAATAGTGAAAATGTTGAAATCAATTAAACCTGAATTATTCATAAAATTATATGAAACATGCTTTGCATGGCTCGTTAAGCTGTTCTTAACAAATTCAAAACTT
>NZ_JBJIAB010000113.1:0-687 GCF_045310795.1 Candidatus Clostridium helianthi | reverse complement strand
ATAAAGCTATGTATTCACTTTATGATACATGGGGTTTCCCATGTGAGTTTCCTCATTCGGAAATCTTCGGATCTCTGACTATGTGCGTCTACCCGAAGCTTATCGCAGCTTATCGCGTCCTTCATCGGCTCCTGATGCCAAGGCATTCACCATGCGCCCTTTGTAGCTTGACCTAATTATTAGTCATATCACAAAGAATATTTATTCTTGGCTTTGTTGTATTTTATATACATTAAATCTATGTGCAATTTTCAAAGAACATCTGCTTGCTTATTACCGTCAATTACTTCGTCAGCTACAAATTTTATTCATTTACGTACGTGAAGTACGCTTCATTTCATAAAATTTTCGCTTTCTCGCACTTGTCGCTACTAAGCTACGCATTTTGAAAGACTTAGTCTTTCAAAATTGAACAGAACAAATACTTAAGTAACCTTTGAGCAAGTATTTTATATTTTGATACATAATAATGTATCTGTACTAGCCAAACATCATGTTGGTCTAGATTTCTCCATAGAAAGGAGGTGATCCAGCCGCAGGTTCTCCTACGGCTACCTTGTTACGACTTCACCCCAATCGCTGACCCTACCTTAGGTCGCTGCCTCGCTTGCGCGTTAGCTCACGAACTTTGGGTATTGCCAACTCTCATGGTGTGACGGGCGGTGTGTACAAGGCCCGGGAACGTAT
>NZ_JBJIAB010000112.1:0-740 GCF_045310795.1 Candidatus Clostridium helianthi | reverse complement strand
AAGGAAAATCTTAATTATATTTTCCTTAGGTGCCTCTAAAATTGATTGTGGCGTTGGATATTGACTTAAAAGCTCAATTGAACTTTTAGATGTTGAATCTGAAAATATAGTATTATAGCCAGGAAAAATAACTCTTAAATCAGCGGATAATTTTTTCTTAAAAGTAGAGCTAGTATCTGTAAGTTTGTAATACTCTCTTACAAGATTTTTCAGAAGAAAAATATCAAGGCTAAGTTGTTGTGATAACTTAATGTTTTGAAATTTTCCTATTGTTGCAATAGATAAAGCGTCTTTTTTATCATTTTTCACTTTTCTTATGTCGCCATTTTTGTTAGACTTAGTAACGAGTGGATTGATAACAAATGTGTTATCGAAATATTTATTAAGATAGTGGAAAAGAGATAAATGGTACACGCCAGTGGACTCCATGAAAATTGCAGTTTTCATGTTAAACTCTTCTTCCACTTTTTTTATTTCATTAACTAAGTGGTTGAAGCCATTGAGATCATGCTTTATTTTAAATGACTTCTTATAAATATCACCATTCGGTGCGAGTATTGCAGTATATGAAAAATCAGCTGAAACATCAATTCCTATTACAGGACTATAAAAAAAATTAGACATTGTATATATCTCCTTAAATTAAATTTTAGATATAGAATAGAACTTCCACTCTGTCAGATAGCTTATAACCTTGTTTGTGACACGGGTAATTCCCGAAGGGAAACCCAACCAGCTAA
>NZ_JBJIAB010000111.1:0-827 GCF_045310795.1 Candidatus Clostridium helianthi | reverse complement strand
ATCTATAAATATGGTTCCTACTCAGACAATAGACAGGCTATGCGTCCGAATGTAGAAACCAATTTGCAACATATATAAAACTTTTTTACAATTTAAAATGGAATCACCCAGCTATGTTTAGTAACAGGAAAGAGTTTAGAAATTTAGTACTTAACTTTTTGATATAAATTACAAGAATATTTGGTGATTAAGATGATATTCATATATTATAATATTAAGTTAATTAAACCCAAATACGCATAAATCGAGATGCCACATTATTCAGAATGAGTTTTGTGGCATTTTTTTTATAATGCGAATAATGTTTTTGTAATACATGCTATAATTGGTCTATAGTGTAAATTAAGGTTAGAGTATTAAACAATATCAATTTTTAATGTAATATAAAATTCTAAATTTGAGGAAGTTGAATTATGAAAAAAGACGAGTACAATATTGGAAAATTAGTTAAGGAATTGAATATCAATAAAGAAACTATAAGATATTATGAAAAAATTGGATTGCTCTCTGAAACTAAACGTGATAAAAACGGATATAGGTTATATTCGGAGGAAGATATAGAAAAGATTAAATTTATACTGATTTAGGTTGTTGAATAACTAATTTTTACAAATAGTTATTTAAGAAAATATTCTTAGGAATCAAAGATTCCAAGGATATTTTCTCGATTTTATTCCCTGCTGTTTTTTATTAAATTCATCTATTAAATAGGCTAATAAAACCCATTTTATATGACGTTCATATCGGGCATGCCCATAGAGCCTTGGATTTTCTAAGTTATATAAACCTTTTAAAACTGAGAATAATTGCTCTATTTTCAATCTATT
>NZ_JBJIAB010000110.1:0-836 GCF_045310795.1 Candidatus Clostridium helianthi | reverse complement strand
TCTATAAATATGGTTCCTACTCAGACAATAGACAGGCTATGCGTCCGAATGTAGAAACCAATTTGCAACATATATATTATTTTGCAATAACTTTTTTAGTTTATTTAACACTTCAGCTGGTGTTCCACCATGAGTTGCTATTGCAAAAACATACGTATCTTTATTAATTTCTAGCTTTTTTATAATTCTCTCTACTACCAATGGCAAACGATTATATATCACAGGAAAAACTATTCCAAGTGCTTTTCCTTCAATCTTTATTTTTTCTTTTGCTACAAGTGAAGTTATTTTGCACAAATTAAAATTGCCTAATTCACGTGCTATATCATTGGCTACTTGCAAGCTGTTACCTGTTCCTGAGAAATATAATATTGTGTCCTCTTCTATTATCATAAAAACCTCCTATTTCATTTACATAATCAAGTAATTTACTAACAACTCTTATTATGAAAATTTTCATATTTAAATACATATACTAGTTTTTATTGATATTTTAAGGCATGTACTATACTACACAGTCAAGGGTTAATTTTTAAATAAATTTCCATATCACTGCAGCATCCTAAATTCTCATCTAATATATTTTTCTTTACCTTTTCAAGTAGATTTTTTGTTTCTATAAGCTCATTCATTTTATTATTAATCTCATTTATCTTATTTCCAACAAGTTTCCTAATACTTGTAATATCACCGCATAAAACTTCATTATACATTAATGTACTTATTTCCCTTAATGAGAAGCCAAATTTTTTAATAATCATAGGTTGTTGAGTAAACAAAATTTGTAAAAAATAAATAAGCCATTCCTTTGTGATATAATAATTTCGCTAAAAACC
>NZ_JBJIAB010000109.1:0-848 GCF_045310795.1 Candidatus Clostridium helianthi | reverse complement strand
TGGGAGACTGTGTGGCAGAGTAGGACGTTGCGAGGTAAGCAAAAAAGATAGTTGTAATGACTATCTTTTTTTATTTTATAATATTTAGGAATGGTAAGAAAATAAGCTTCGCCGCTGTATAGCTGGATTATTTAATGCCGTATTTCTAAAAAACTCAATAAATGTGACGATGTCGTATAACTCATTTCTCTAAATCATTCATAAAAGAGCTTATTAATTCAGCGTATTCTTAATTTTACAACTGAATTTCTATCCTAAGCACATATTTAAGACGGTATATTTTTACGACAAGCCTTTTTTATAGAGTGCATTTCTTATATAACATTATTATCTATTCTGAACGATAAAGTAGTTATTGAGAGCTCAACAACTTTGCAGAATAATCTTATTATAATATTTCATATTAACTTTGCAGTTATTTTTTATGATTAAAAAACCATTTAGGTAGGGTATATTTTCTGTTACTATATAAAAAAGTTCTTATGTTTGATGAAATTTTATGTATCGAGGGGTAATTGGATACTTTCATTATCATAGGATCTTTTATTATTTTCAACTTAATTTCTTATTAATAGAGATATTTAGAATTATTAGGAATAAGATAATTAGGTTAAAAACATATATAAATGCAATAGATTGAACCAGATTAGAATGACAACTATCGCTAGTGTATCAGTATGCATAAAATCTAGAATAATGACGGATTATAAAGAAAGGTGAAAATAATCGCATTTAGTAATAGGAAAGCAAATAATATGAAAATATCAGAGATGTTAAGATAAAACACGTCGCTAAGAGACATAAGCAAAACAACTTAAAAGGAAAAAGATTTTCTAGAAAAGTTGTTG
>NZ_JBJIAB010000108.1:0-863 GCF_045310795.1 Candidatus Clostridium helianthi | reverse complement strand
ATTGCTGAATTTGTCCAAGTTGAATATATTTCGCATGAAGCAACATTTTTAATGTAATCTTTAAAAGGTACTTTATAATTTGGTGCTGATGGATCATCAGGAACTCCTTGATGAACAATAATATATTCTGGTACTATAGGTTGAGGTAATACAACTCCTGAGGTTGGCGGTGGCAGTGGTTTCTCTGGATCCTCTGGTATCTTAGGAGGATAATCTCCGTTCAAAGTATTGGGTGGTATATTTATAACTTCTTGTCTCATACCTCCTCTTCCTAAATTGTTTTCTAAATTAACTACTTGATAAGCAATTTGAGTAGGAAATACTTGACATCCCCTTATTATTACTGTATCGAATCCATCTCTTTCTACAGTTAGATCATATAAACTATATGGCATCTGATTAATATTCGGATCTAAAGAATATTCTACAGGTGGTGCTGGCAGCTCTACTATTTGAGTTAGTCCAACTACATCTGTAACTAACTCAATATTATTAACATTTTCAAAACCTGTTGTTCCACTAACAGTTATCCTAGCACCACCAATGGGAATATAATCATCACCTCTGAAGCATTGAATCTTTAATCCACCAACGTCTGCTCTAAGATTTCCATTACTTCTATTACTCATAGATTTCCTCTTTTTATTTTTTTTCATAATATTATATTGTCTAAGAGTATTATTTGTTACTACCATTTCTTTCGGTTTTACATATCGCCTAGATAAAATAGCATTTAAGTCAGCTTGAAGTAAATTGAAACTATTAAGTGCACATACTTCTCCATAGCCCCATAATGGATTGGGATACGTTACATCTGTACGTCTTCTCTGAGCACCTTTTAATAAATAATATTTCAATCTTAG
>NZ_JBJIAB010000107.1:0-1160 GCF_045310795.1 Candidatus Clostridium helianthi | reverse complement strand
CTACAAAGATCAGCTATATCTTGAGTTTATGTTATTATTTTAGTCTCAACATCGCAATCAAGCCAACTCAAATTATGAATTAACTAAGCGATAAATTAGAAATTTAACTGTGTAGTGCTTTAATATATCGTATATTTTTTATAATCAAATCTGATTTCCACCAATTCTTGCTAATGTTCCATTGTTCAGGATAGTCTGTCCATGACCATGTAATACCCCATGTACCATCTAATTCTTGAGTATTTAAAATAAATTCACATTCATAATCGCATATTTCTTTATTCTCCATATAGAAATCGCTTGTTTTAGTATCTATGAATAAAGATGGTTTACATACATAATCAACTGTCCACTTTGATGTGTCATATGTTATAACATGTTGAATCTGTTCGTGTAGTAAAGTACTGAATTCCTCTATATCCAAAAGATTGTTAATTGAACATTCTTTTATATACTCATATAATTCAACAAAGCAAGAAACAGTGTGCATAGATTCCATAGGAAAATTCACCTTAAAATAACTGTATGCTTCTTTAGCAAGGACACAAGCCAATTCAAAAAGTTTGCTATTTTTATCTGCAAATTTCAATATAAAACCAATAAAGCATGCTGTAGGATTATATGATGTTTCCTGATAAGGTTCGAAATTCCACCAAGGTGCATGAGGATAATCATTGTTAGTAGCCACTGCATTTGACCATGTATGTCCATCAAAATCCTTTCCTGAGGACAAATAATTCAATACTCCTTGTATAATTGGGTGATTTTTATCCTTCAGATTTATCTCTTTAATGATTTCCGTGGCAACCCACGTTTGCACTGGAGATGAATTAGGATTCCAACAATCTGGCTCAAGTGCATTTCCAAAGCCTCCATCCTCATTTTGGTATGCAATTAATGCTGTCAGAACATCTTCGTTGCTCCCGTTTTCAAACAGGTATTTCCATCTTGCTATATCAAGTGGTCTAGCATTCTTATAAATAAAGTTCCTAGATTGTTCATAATACATAATCAAACCTCCATTTAATTTTAATGATAAATAACTATTTATCTGTTAGTTAAATAGTAATCATTTCTTCACAATTTGAGTTGTGTTGATTGCGATGTTGAGACCTAAAAATAGCACATAATTAAAATAAATCTATACTTAATTTTATAGC
>NZ_JBJIAB010000106.1:0-1190 GCF_045310795.1 Candidatus Clostridium helianthi | reverse complement strand
TAAGTATAGTTGACTCAACTGGTAATCAAAAATTTTATAACAGATTCGATACTGAAAATGAATCTATAAATTTAGGTTTTATTAATAATGCTGATCTTATAGCAATAGTTGGTAAGGGGGAAATAGCCATTACTTTTTCTAAATAAATAGAAATTTAACATATATTCTATTCTTTAATATCGTGTATTAAAGTTTTAATTTTGAGATATTTATAAATACTCTCATTCAAAAAAGTTTTTGTGGACTACGCTCTATAAGAACATTATTTTTATCAACTACTACGCACTTTCTACAGACTATGCATTACTGTTCTTAATATTAAATTACTTTTATTCCGCGAGGCGCCGTCAATGTGCATGCTTTTCTGCCTGTCCTTATTAGTAATTAGTGTTATTGAAGCGCAAGAAACCGAATCACTAAAAATAATTTCCTTGTTAATATCTATTCTATTATTTTTAGTGATTGGATTTCTTAAGCGGAAAGAACGCCATTGCTAAAAAGGACTAGCAGGTAAGCAAGCACATTGTGGACCTGCCCTCACCTTCCAATAATCCTTATCTCTATACTGTGAGGGCAAGTCCAAGGCGCCCTTTTTCTTATGCGTATGCATCACTTCTCCATAAATCATGTAATTAACCAAATAGGACCTCTCCATAATCTTTAGAATAACACCTTATATTTATACCATTTTATTATTGCATAGGATTTAAGGCGCAGCCTTTAATCCTATCACCACACTAAAAACAACATCTGAAGAAAGTGCCAATGTAATACCAGAAGCGGCGCTTCTGGGTATTACGTATTGACTCTTTATGGAGTTAGAATTTAGAAGTAAATTTAAAGGATCCTCTTTGAAAAGAAAAACATTAAATTTCTCTTCCCATTCTCACATTTCAACAAAAACTCTTATCTGCGCATGCAGCATTATCTCCAGTATCACAAAGAAGGCATGTACATTTAGCTAAATAACGTTTCCCGAAGTGTGCAAGCCCCTTGTGGGCTTGTATCATTTACGGGACAACGACTTATCTTAGCGAAGTGTGCTTGCCTTCTTGCGCTCCATCGGGTACCCAAACAAAGGACTAGTCTAATGCTTAGAACTTCTTGACTTAGATGAAGTTGGAGCTTGCCGGAAGTGCGACTTGTTTCTAAGTGAAAAACTTAGACTAATTAGTTGATTAAATTCAGAA
>NZ_JBJIAB010000104.1:0-1424 GCF_045310795.1 Candidatus Clostridium helianthi | reverse complement strand
CATAAAATACAATGAACCAAACTCCGATTTCTGTACAAACTAATCATAACCACACAAATAATCTTTACAGGACGGTGTTTGGCTCTATGGTTAGTATTAACAATCAATCCATAATTAATTCAATAACGAAATATTTAAATGCATATAAAACTGTTTTTTATAAAAGAAGTTTTCACAACTTCCAGATTGTCATAATCGCAATGTTGTATATGCAAGAAATTAGATCTATAAAATTAATCTATGATAAGTTCATAAAAAAGCATTGGAATATCTGCCTAAATAGATTTTACTATTTCTTATCAGAGAAAAATTTTAATATAAGCGAGTTAGCGATAGCTACTCTTGGTATTTGCTTAAAGTTTATTCCAAACGAATTAAAGAATCATGTTACTATCTATCTAATTATAGATGATACTCTTCAAAGTAAATTCGGAACAAAATTTGATTGTTATAGTAAATTGTTTGATCATACTAATAAAAATGGTTCTTCATATTTAAATGGACATTGCTTTGTTTCTTTAGCAATAGCCATTCCAATATTATATAATCAAAAATTTCATTATATAAAGATACCAATACAATATAAATTATATGATAAGACTAAAAGCAAATTAGAATTAGCAGCCAATATGGTATCTTCCGTAGCCCCTACTTTAGCAGATTATCAAGTTATAGTTACTTGCGATAGTTGGTATACTAAAACACCATTTTTAAAAGTAATCAAACAGTTTGAAAATATTGATGTAATTGGTGCTTTGCGTAGTGATACAGCCATGTTTGACATTAATATCGAACCACGCAGTGGCAAAAGAGGCCGACCAAGGAAAAAAGGTGCTAAAATAGATTACCATAACCTTAAATATACTGAAGAAGGAAAATTTTATATATCACATACCAAAGCAAAGGTTAATATAACCGACGATATTGTGTATATAACAGTTACCACGACGGATATAGATAAATTTTCTTCTATCAGATTATATATGAGTACTATAAATCCAGATAACATAAAAAGTTTTGAGAGCATATCCAATAAAGATGGAAACGAATTAAAGAAAACTACATTTAACATCTATAAAATACGTTGGAATATAGAAGTTATTTTTTATCAACAAAAAACTTTTTGGTCCTTCGGGAATTATATGGTAAGGAGCAAAGAGGCTATAGAAAAGTATGTCAATTTGCTAGGGGTAACCTATAGTCTCTGTATCTTACTACCTTTTATAAATAGTAATCTTTCGCAATATAAGTATGCAAGTCCACAAGAGATAAAATACTATTTGTCAGAGTGTATCGCTAAAGAATTAATTTTTGATAAATTGCTTAAAACACTACAATTAGCAAAAAATATATCAACTGCTAAAGATGTAATAGATTTTATTGCTTCGCATGACGGAGTCAGTTAATTTTATTGTAAAGTAGTG
>NZ_JBJIAB010000103.1:0-1440 GCF_045310795.1 Candidatus Clostridium helianthi | reverse complement strand
TAAAATGTACCCTTTGTCAAGGACAATTTAAAAAAAGATAGACTAATTTAAAAGATGATTTCTGTATTTAACGGGAGTCATCTTTTTTAAGTTCCACTGCCCTCTAAAGTTATTATAATAATCTATATAATCATCTATTTCTTTAACTAGATCCTCAAATGTTTCACAAGTTTTTATATCAACTTCATCCTTTAAATGTCCAAAGAATGATTCCTGCGGGGCGTTATCCCAACAGTTTCCACGCCTAGACATAGATTGTCCTAACTTATTCTTTTTAACTTTATTTTGAAAAATTGGGCTGGTATAATGTACTCCTTGATCTGAATGAATAAATGAATCTTTTCTAAGAATATTCTTGTTATTTTGTATTAGCTTATCTATTGTATTAGTTACTATATCTATTTTTAAGCTTTTTGAAACATTATGAGCTAAAACCTCATTAGTCGAAGCATCTAAAATAGTCGATAAATAAGCCTTCTGACCATTTTTGAAAAATAGATAAGATATATCCGTTAGCAATACTTTGCCAGGAGATTTTTGCTTGAATTCTCTATTTAACAAGTTTGGTAAGACTGTATGTTCCTTTGTGGCTTTCATCATTCTTCTATAAGGATTAGCTTTTCTATGAGGGCAAGTAATTTCATATTTTTTCATTATCCTTCTTATACGTTTTAAATTATAGTTTATGTTAAAATGATTGTTCAGGGTCATTTTAATTTGTCTAGCGCCCTTTTTACGCCTCTTAAAATAATAGGCTTTTAAAATATTTTCTTTGATTTCTAAATCTCTAACTTCGTTAGATTCGCGACTTTTCATAATTATAGATGAAAAATATCTATAATATCCCGAACGTGAAACGCCTGAAATCTTACACATATAACTAAGCATATTTTTAAATTTGTACTTCTCAATAATATATTTTATAATTTTGAATTTTTCACTTGATGACACTGCTATTTCTTCTTTTCCACACTCCTTTCTAACATTTCTAACTTTTTTAGAAGTTCATTTTCAGCTTGTAGAAGTTTTAGTTTTGCTTGTAGCTTCTCATACTTTTCCTCTAAAGATAAGTCTTTTTCACTTGGTCTGCCAGTATTATATTTTCTAGTATCTTGTAATTGTTCAACACCATTTCTTCGAAATGCGGAGCGCCATCTACCACCAGATGATTGTATTCTTTTTAAACCAATTATATTAATATCAAAACCACATTCTTCAAATATCTCTCTGGGAAATTTACCTTTTTCATTTTCAGCAATAAATAGTCTTTTAAATTCATCTGTATATGTAATTCCTTTTTCACTAACTCTTTTAACATATTTATTTTTAGAAAGTATATTTATCTCCTCATTTGAAAAAAATTTCTTACTCATTTGTATTCACTCCTAACTCTATAATCTTATTATAAATAGAAAAACCCTATAGGGTAGACTTTTTTTA
>NZ_JBJIAB010000102.1:0-1454 GCF_045310795.1 Candidatus Clostridium helianthi | reverse complement strand
GTTGTTTTGTTCATTTTATATTAATGGATATTTTTCACAATAAATTATTTTGGGAATTTCATTTTGCAACATATATACTATCATTTTTAATAAATAATAAAGGAAATATAGTAAAAAGGGATTCTCTTATGGAGTACCTTTGGAAAGCAGATTTTTTTGTAGACGATAGCACTTTAAATGTTAATATAAATAGATTAAGAAAGAAGCTTGAAGAAATAGGAATAGAAAATCCAATAGAAACAAGAAGAGGAATGGGGTATATTATGCCATGACTATAAGTGAATTTCTTAAAGATAAAGCTATTGTAATGCTATGTAATAGTCTCATGTTTATTATATTGTCAATAATAATGTTTGTTATAAATGTTAACTTAATTATAGTTATATTTGTTTTTTGTATATGGTTTTTCCCGTTAGGATCTTACATGGCTTTAGAATATATAAAGCATAAAAAGTATTTTGGGGAGATTGACAGTTTATTAGAAAAATTGGATAAGAAATATTTAATTCCAGAGATGCTAAAGGAAGCAGAATCTGTACAAGGAGAAAAGTTTAACTCTATACTAAAGGAATTAAGCAGAGATATGTATGAGCATGTAAAATATTATAAAGATCTGCAGGAAGATTATAGAGAATATTTAGAAGCCTGGATTCATGAAATTAAAACACCAATAGCTTCTTCAAAGCTTATTATTGAGAATAATCAAAATGAAGTAACTAATAAAATAGATTTTCAGATAGACAAAATTGAAAGATTTGTGGAACAGGTACTTTACTATTCTAGAAGTAATAATGCTTATAAAGATTATATAATAAAACAAATTAATCTAGGTGATGTAGTAAAAAATGTAGTAAAAAGAAACTATAGAGATTTCATTCATAAGAAAATAAAAATCAATATAAATGACATTGAGGAAAAGGTATATAGCGATGGGAAATGGGCTGAATTTATTATTAATCAGATAATAGTAAATTCAATAAAATACTCAAGTAATAAAGAACCTCAAATTAATATATCATCAATGAAAAAAGCTAATTCAGTAATGTTATTTATAGAAGATAATGGAGTAGGGATAATAGAGAAAGATATAGATAGAGTCTTTGAAAAAGGCTTCACTGGTGAGAATGGAAGAAGATTTAGCAAAAGTACGGGTATGGGTTTGTATTTATGTGAAAAGCTCTGCTTAAAGCTGGGACTAAAAATTTCAATTGATTCTGAGGTTAATAAAGGAACCAAAGTTACATTAATATTTCCGCTATCTGGCATGGCTACTTTTTGTGATGAGTAATGGGGAAGCTAATGATTAAAAAGAGGTTTGTTCAGAAACTGAATTGTAGTATATTCACCAATTATATTATAATTGATTCAGAATAGTAAATAAGAACTAAATCGCTAAAAGCGACGGCTTGGTTTAGTGATTAAATAAAATTTTATATGGAAAAAATAAGAAGTGA
>NZ_JBJIAB010000101.1:0-1463 GCF_045310795.1 Candidatus Clostridium helianthi | reverse complement strand
TAAAATGGTTCCTATGTCAAGGACATTTTGAAAAAGGCTAGGCAGCTATGAGCTGGTTTCTGTATTGTACAGGAGCCAGCTTTTTAAGTCCCCACTGATATCTATAATTATTATAATACTCCATATAGTTATCAATTGAAGCTTCTAATTCTTCAAATGTTGAACAACTTTTTAAGTCAATTTCATCTTTCATATGACCAAAAAATGATTCCTGCGGGGCATTATCCCAACAATTTCCGCGCCTAGACATAGACTGACCAATTTTATATTTTTTAAGAAGTTTTTGAAATCTAGGACTAGTATAATGAACTCCTTGATCCGAATGAATAAAGGCATCTTTATTTAGTAAATTTTTGTGATTTTTCATCAACTTTTTAATAGTTTCGGTAGCTATATCTAATGTAAGGCTATTGGAAAGCTGATATGAAAGAATTTCATTTGTTGAAGCATCTTTAATAGTTGACAAATAAGCCCTATTGGATGCTCCATATGTTAAATAAGTTATATCTGTTAATAAAACTTTTCCGACCAAATCTTGCTTGAATTCTCTATTTAAAATATTAGGTACAACAGTATGCTCATGAGTAGCTTTCATCATTCTACGATAAGGGTTAGCTTTTCTAATTGGGCACTCAATATTATATTTTCTCATGATTCGTTGTATACATTTTCGATTTATTATAAGATTAAATTCATTCTCTAACACCATTTTTATAGAACGAGAACCTTTCTTGTAGCCCCTATGATTAAATGCTTTAAGAATGATATCCTTCAATTCTAAATCCTTTTCTTCTCTACGATTACGTTTGCCTGTTGATTTTAAATAATTATAATAGCCTGATCTAGATACTAAAGCTACTTCGCATAAATGTGAAACCATATTTTTATAGTTATATGTCAAAATTATATGTTGTATTATTACAAAGATTGATGATGCACTTAGTTTACTATTTTTCACCTGCCTTTCTTGCAGCTCGATTTTTTTTAATAGTTCTGCCTCAGCTTTCCAATAAGCAATTTCTGCATCCTTTTTGGCTATTATTTCTTCAACGGTTAGTTCACGTTTAAGTGGACGACCACTGTTTAATTTTCTAGAATCTCTTAGACCAAGCTCTCCTGATTCATTATAAGCATTACGCCATCTTTTACTTGCACACCAAATTCTATTATTTCCAATAACATCTATATCAAATTCAGCATCTTGAAAAATATGAATAGGTAGTTTTCCCTTGCTACGCTCAGCGATAAACAATATTTTAAATTCATCTGTATATGTAATTCCACGTTTACTTACAGATTTAACATATCTATTTTTTGATAAACTTTTAATTTCTTCATCTGAAAATAATTTTTTACTCATTCTTTTCACAACCTTACTATATTTCTTCTTATCTTTTATTGTACAAAAAAAGAACCTATTGAAATAGTCTTTTTTTAGTGTCTATTTCATAGGTTCCATTTTA
>NZ_JBJIAB010000100.1:0-1468 GCF_045310795.1 Candidatus Clostridium helianthi | reverse complement strand
TGAGGATATTTCATAATTAAAATATCCGAATCTGTGGATAACTTTTAGAAATTTTTAAAAAAAGCCGATAGCGAAGCTAGGTAAACAATTTACCTTCTTTTTACTATTCAAATTTCAAATTATTAGGCCACAGATAACTTAGTATTTTTAACACGATTTACAGATATTGTACCTGCAATTAAAGCAATACAATTTAATAAAGCAACCGCTTTAGCTTTGCGTATTCCTGCTGAACGCAGATTATCGGTATTAAGTAATTCCTTTAATCTTGAATTACATCGTTCAACAGAAGTCCTTTTATTATAATGTAATTTAAAATTATTAGAATGACGTGGTGGATAATAAATAAGTCTAGGATTATCATTTATATCTATTTTTTTGCAATATCCATAGTCAGAATCACTACACCAACTTGTTCCTTGTGGACATTCCATTTTTCCTGCTGCATGAGGGCATCTATATTTCAAATATTTTCCGTCCTTTCCCCAGTAAGTAAGAGGATATCCCATGGAACATATCGGTTGATATTCTTCATTAAAACCTTCTGGTGGAGCGTATTCTCTTCGTTTGTTGTAAGCAATTATAGGAGTAGCGTTAGCTTCATTAATAACATATTTATAGTTCTTTACTTGATCGTATCCTGAATCCATACAATAATATTTTGTATTAAGAACTCCTGAATAGCGATTAAGATATTTTTTTATTAAAGGCATTGCTAATTCACCGTCATAGTAACTGGCTGGTGATAATAATATACTTAATGGTAATTCACTTTTGCAATCACATAAAATATGTAATTTATAGCCAAACCATTTAATTTGATTACCATCTGTATCATTTTTACTTCCCCAGTTAGCTGAAACACCATCATTCTTTAATTTTTTCTTAGGTTGCGGTTTTTCATAAGCATCAATTTTAGTTGAATCTATTGCTACTTCAGTACCATCAATGATTCCTAAAGAAATTGCTTCATCCACAACAGCATGAAATTCATTTTCAAGAGCAGTAGTTTTAGATATTTTATCTAGAAATCTGCTAAGTGTTGCTGGAGACGGAGTTTTTCCGAATAATTCAAAACCACAACTATATCTTAAAATTGGATTAATTTTTAATTTTTCTGATAAATCTGTTAAAGTTGGGATTCTTTCAACTTGCATTGCTATATATGAATTAATCAATGCTCGAATTGGATACCCTTTCGGACCACACGAAGTGTGTCTTTTACTAAATTCTGAGACTAAATTATCAAAATTTAATTCAGCTAAAATCATTTCTAGTTTTGATTTTGGTTGAAATTTCAAAATTTCCTCGAAGGAAAATAAACATTCTTGTTGAATATACATAAGTGGATCACTCCTTTTGTTGTGGATTGTTAGCACTTATATCATTCAACACTTGGGGTGATTTTCCTTTTTTAAATAACTTAAAACTAGAAAATTAGCTATTTAGCAAATATGAAATTTGCTCA
>NZ_JBJIAB010000099.1:0-1560 GCF_045310795.1 Candidatus Clostridium helianthi | reverse complement strand
AATTAAGAAAAGAAATAGCTAATAGCATGAAAAACTAACTTTCTTATGTTATTAACTATATCTATGAATAATTCAGGAATAATGTTATAATTTTGAGGAAATGAGGTGTTTAAGTTTATGACAAAAAAGACTAGCAGAAATACAGATATATTAAAAGATACTAAAAATACAACATCTCCTAAAGTTTATTCTTTATTAGTAGAACTAGTAAATGCTGATAGGGAAGATTTAGCTGAAGATGTGCTAAAGATAGATTATTTATTAACATATGCAAATAATTGCGTAAAGGATAAAGATCTAAGAGAGGCAAGGGATACCTTAGGAATTGCTAGAAATAGAATTGATAAACTAATTGATAATAGTGTGAATGTTGAATATTTAGTTCATCTTTATGATAAAATTAACTCGAAATTATAAATTATTAGAGATTATTTAAATTATATAGATAAAATATAAATATTAATGTTATAATAAATTAATTTTCATTAAGTAATTGATGATTAAAATATAAAATGTAAAGTGAGAAGAATAAATGAGATTTGAAAGTTTAGAAAAAACCATAAACAAATTAGATAATGATATTGAAGCCTTAAGAAGGGTTAAACAATATTTATCAAATAAAGATGAAATTAATGAAATAAGCGATTTATTAAATAAGGAAAGACAAGTATATGCGGATGAATTGTATATAGGTGATGCTGTAGCTTATAATGAGAGTTTAGAAATATTAAAGCAATTGTTAAATAAAGAATTAGGAAAAGATGAACAAGTTAAATTATTAGAAGATATAAAAGAAATACACGGAAGAAAGTCGCCAAATGTCAGTAAAAAAAGTCATGGACTTAATGCGTGGCTTAAGTTTCTTGATATCCAATGTGAGTGGATTGAAAATCCTAATAGTGATTGGTCAACATTAATTATAAAAGGATTTATACCAAGGAATAATAATTAAAATATTTTTTCAAGAACAAGTAGGTTTTCATATTCATGAGAACTTATTTTTTTCTGTAAGTTTGTATAATCTTCTATGCTTTAATAAAAAATAGAATAGAAGTAGAGGGGATTCGTAGCGTATTATATTTTAGGGTGTTATACACACAAATAGTTTGAATTACTAAATATAGGAGTAATTTATAATGTAAAAATAAAGAAAAGTCATTATTATATAAAACGCTTAATACTAGTGTATCGCTTAGCACTATAATCAGATAAATATAGAACTTTTATGAAATATAAAAATAATTTAATTTTATAGTATAAATTTAGAGTCACTGGGTATAGTAATAATGTAAAATATTTAGGTAAAGATAAAGTTATAAAAAGCAACTACATTTTATAAAACTATCTAAAATGTAAGATAGAAAAAGTTTTCGGAAAGTTATTGACAAGAATAAGCAGCGGTGATATGATGTAATTCGTCGCTGAAAAGCATAAAATTCAATAACTTAAAGCTTATAAAATGTTTAAAAAGTTTTTTGAAAATGTTGTTGACAAAGTCTGAAAGCGATGATATACTGAGTAAGCTGTCAGAAACGACAGAAACTTGTAAAGCCTTGTAAC
>NZ_JBJIAB010000098.1:0-1638 GCF_045310795.1 Candidatus Clostridium helianthi | reverse complement strand
ATAAAAAAGTGGCTGCGCCACGCTCCTTCGGAGAAATATATTAAAATATAAATCAAAACTATAGAGATTTACTTTTCTCTATGGTTTTAATTCTATAATTTATATTCTTTTCCGTGCATACCACTATATTTTTGAGGTCTCATGACTCCGCCGCATTCTTCGCATGAAAAACAAGGTGGTTCATTTATGTTACTTTGATCCATTTCATCAAAGTATTCTACAACCTCCTTAGGTATATTTTCTTCAGTTTTACATTCCATACAAATATATAGTATCTCTTCGTTCAATTTTTCTGCCCTCCAACTACGTTGTTGTCGGATTTATTCTACCATATATAAGACCTTTTGTAATTGCATATAATTCAATAGTTTTTTCTAAATTTTCTTTCCCTTCACTAATAATCTTCTTTTTAAAATATTCCCTCATAGAACCGTTATCCCCATAAACTATGTCATTAAATTTCATTAACTCCCCACATCTGGGGCACTTACAAGGGTTAATTCCAAATGAAGCCAGTATTCTATATTCCCATTTAGATATTGCTTTTCGTAGTTTTATTATTTTATCATCCAACATTTTTATAAAATTGTCTTTCTTCTTACTTCTCCTAGAATAAATACCAAAGTATCTGATCATCTTAAAATGCTTTTCTGGAATATGTATTATGACTTTCTTTATAAACTCATGCGCATTTAAAGTTTCTATTATAGTCTTATTATCTTCATGTCTAGTATATTTAAATGTGATATTTCTGCCATCATACTTTATAATTCTAGATTCTGCTATCGCAGGTCGTCCAACATATCTTCCAATATACTTTGCCGCTATTTTAGCTGATTTTATTTGTGTTTTTGCGTGTACATAAAATCCTTTATCCTTATCTTTATATAATTTATTCTTCAGCTTTTTAGCTTCGCTTTTCTTTCCTACTAATTCTTCTAAATGATCCAGCAATAATTTTTGCCATCGCTTTCGCAGTGATAAATATGATATATGTCTTATATGTCTCCACTCAGTATTATTTCCTGTTCCGCCCTCTGTAACCATCATGTGTACATGTGGATTCCACTTTAAATCACGGCCAAATGTATGTATCACAGTTACTATTCCTGGAGTAAATTCCTCACTTTTATTTAAATCTCTCATCCAAGTCGTAACAGCTTTTGCTGCGCATTGCGGAAGTATTTTTAATTTGTTTCTGTTTTTGCCGAAGTATATCCTTAATTCTTCTGGTATAGTGAATACAATATGTCTATGTCTAACGTTTATTAGTTTTAATAACATACTATCAATCCAGTTATCAACATAAACTTTGCCGCAAGATGTGCAAAATCTACTCTTACAAGTAAACCCTATCTTCTTGATTTCATTACACTTTTTACACTTCAACTCAATGTAACCATACTTAGTATCCTTACATCTTAAAACTTTATCAACTTCAGCCTTTACATTAGGTCTAATTTTTTTACCATACAATTTTACAAAGCTATGCCAATGGTCTTCTAATATCCTATTCATCTTCCCTTTTTTCATCTGTATACCTCTTAATTTTATAGTTACATCTTAACATACCGAAGAGTCTAAAGCTAGATCCCATCTAGCTTTAGACTCTTCGAAATTCTATAATTTCCTATACAA
>NZ_JBJIAB010000097.1:0-1649 GCF_045310795.1 Candidatus Clostridium helianthi | reverse complement strand
CCTGAATTATTCATAAAATTATATGAAACATGCTTTGCATGGCTCGTTAAGCTGTTCTTAACAAATTCAAAACTTCACTTATTAAGTGAAAAAATATAGAAAAATAGACTCAAATTTGTTATGGTTAATTTGCGAAAAAAAACAATTAACAAAGGAGAGTCTATATGGGTAGTTTATTAGAAAAATCTTTGAATTTCAAGAGAAATGTAAAAATTAATTTTGATGGTGGAAATTTAACATCAGATTCTGGTCTTATTTTATATAGTGAATTTGATGAAAGAATAGGTTTTTCAAGAACTGTAAAAGATGTTTTTTATGTTAATGATGGAATTAATCATAGAGAACATACAAACGAAGAGATATTACTACAAAAAGTTTATCAAAGAATAGCTGGCTATACAACCGACGATAATTCAGATGAATTAAGATATGATCCAGCGCTTACTACAATTTTAGATAAAAATGCACTAGCTTCACAGCCTACAATTTCACGTTTTAATAACAATCTCGATAAAGAAAACTTAAGACAATTTAATAAAATAAATGAGTTGGTTTTGGATAAAGTATACTCAATTGATATGCCAAATCAAATAATTTTGGATATTGATTCTACTAATTTTGAAACTTATGGTAATCAATATGGTTCAGCATACAATTCACATTATTCAGCAAATGGATATCATCCACTATTAGTTTTTGATGGACTAACAGGTGATTTATTAAAGGCAGAGTTGCGTTCTGGAAATGTTTATACATCAAGAAAAACAGTGGCTTTTATTGGTCCATTATTAAAAAGGTATTCAAATAAATATATTTGTACAGACCTATACATTCGTGGCGATAGCGGTTTTGCTATACCTGGACTTTATGAAATTGCAGAAGAACATGATGCTAAATATGCAATAAGATTAAAAGCAAATGCAACATTGTATAAGTATTCTGAAGAATTTACTACAAGAATGGAGATATTATGCAAAAGAAATATCTATGACCATTATACTATATATGGTGAATTTGTATATAAAGCAAAGAAATGGACTAAAGAACGTAGAGTTGTTGTGAAATTAGAAAAGAAAGAAGGTCAAATGTGTATAGATTATACTTTTGTTGTGACTAACATGACCAGCCATCCAGAAGCTGTAATAAAATTTTATTGTAATAGAGGAACAATGGAGAATTTTATTAAAGAAGGCAAAAACGGCTTCGCTTTCGATAAAATGAGTAGTTCATCTTTTATCGCAAATGCTAATAAGCTTCAAGAGATGGTTTTAGCATACAATTTAAACAATTGGATGAGAAGATTATGTTTTACAAATTCAATGAAATCTCTAAGAATAGAAACAATACGAATGAAAATAATTAAAGTAGCTGGTAAACTTGTAAAGAGTAGTAGATACTTAAAATTCAAACTCTGTAGTTCATGTGCTTATCAAAATGAGTTTTGGCATATTTTAAAAAATATCAATTCACTGCCGTTATTAAATTGATTCAGATTACAATTTAATATGTAAGATATGGTTAAAACCTAAAGTCCGTAGCGAAGCTGTACGTATATTTAGAAAAATAATTAAAAATTAAGAAAAGAAATAGCTAATAGCATGAAAAACTAACTTTCTTATGTTATTAACTATATCTATGAATAATTCAGG
>NZ_JBJIAB010000096.1:0-1995 GCF_045310795.1 Candidatus Clostridium helianthi | reverse complement strand
ATCCCGCATTCAGCACATGTATTAATGGAAAATATTGTTTCTAAACATAAAAGTTAAAGAATGATATTATTATTTTATCCAATATTGAAAGGGTGTTGAAATTGGATATTAATGATATGCAGATATTTTCCGAAGGGCACCTGCCTATCGTGTCGGGTGTTTATGATCAATTAAAAATTGGTAAGAAAATAGATGAGGTAGTAAGCTGGGATAAAGAAAAATGTAAATTGTCGCCAGGTGAAGCAGTAAAAGCTTTAATTCTTAATATTTTAAGTGGTTATGATCCATTGTACATGATATCAGAATTTTATAAAGATAAAGATGTAGAAAAACTCGTAGGCGAAAGCATTAATTACACTGAAATTAACGAATTTGCCATAGGAAGAAACTTAGACAAAATCTATGATTCAGATGCTAAAAAAGTATATTCGCATGTAGTCTTAACAGCATTAAAACTAGAAAACATAGACGTTAAAGCTATCCACTGGGATACAACATCTAAAAGTTTTTCAGGTGATTACGAACGCGTAATTCCAGAAGTACAGGATGATAAAAAATATCCAATTAATATTACATTTGGGCATAGCAAAGATTACAGAAGAGATTTAAAACAAATGAAGTTTGGAGTTGGAACTACCAAAGATAAACTTCCATTATTCTGTGATGTGTTAAGCGGAAATGAAGATGATAAAAAGTGGAATGGCAATGTAATTAAAAGAATTGAGGAAGAACTTTCAAGTGTTGATTTATCTAATATTCTTCACGTTGCCGATAGTGCATTAGTTACCACCGATAATCTTAAAGAAATTAATGATGAGACATACAAGTTTATCTCAAGATTACCGGGTACTTTCAGTCTCGAAGCGAAGCTTATAAAAAAAGCTATAAGGACCCCTGAAAAGTGGGAAGACTTATCTACTTTAGGTAAGAATAAAAAAAGAGCAAGCAAATATAGAATACAAAGTTTTAAGGATGTTATTGGTGAAAAGAAATATCGTTTTGTTGTATGTCATTCATCTAACCTGGCTGAACAAAATATGAAAACTTTGGAACGCAATATAGAAAAAGAAAAGAGTGAAACAAAGAAAGCATTTGATAAAGCTATTTCAAGAGATGGTTATTTCTGCGAGGCGGATGCACAGAAAGCCATTCTTAAATTTGAAGATAAACTAAAACTCAAGTACCATACCCTAAAATACACAATGCAGGAGAATGAACAAATAAAGAAGCGATCTGGAGTAAAAGGACGAAGAAAAAAAGATGAAATTCCAGAAACAGAAAAAGTATATATTTTTCAGTACGAATTAATTGAAGATAAAGATAAGATAAATCAACGTAAAGAAGAAATTGGGATGTTTGTTCTTATAACTAATGAGTTAAATGAGGAAAACTTAAGTAACAAAGAATTGCTTATGGAATATAAAGATCAAAACTCTGTTGAATCAACATTTAAGATATTAAAATCACCAAGTTATGTAGATGCTATATTTTTAAATAAGCCAGAAAGAATAGAAGCTTTCGGCTATGTTATGGTTCTAGCAGTATTGCTAATGAACTTAATAGAAAGGCGAATTTGTGAAAATTTAAAACTAGAGTCTGAAGAAATAAATCTTCTTGGTAGAAGAAAAACATTTTCGCCTACGGCAACGGCATTATTCAAAGTTTTTGAAAAAGTTAAAGTTGTAGCAATTCCTTTAGGAGCAGGAATTCAAAGAATTATTCCCGGAGGATTAGATAAAAATCAAAAACGGATTTTAAAATTATGCGGACTAGGTGAAGAAATATATCTAGAAATCTTTTCCAAAAACAAAGATGTATAATGGGTAAGGGCATTTTGCCCTTTGACTGTAAAAATTTTAAAGTTATAAAAATAGATGACAATATTTAGAATACTTGTCCAATATTTTTGGAAATATATTCACTAAAATTGAATTAGCACATCATAAATGCTCAAATGGAAAGTTTGGCAATTTATGATATGCTGAATGCGGGTTA
>NZ_JBJIAB010000095.1:0-2073 GCF_045310795.1 Candidatus Clostridium helianthi | reverse complement strand
TAATGTTTTGTTGTTATCTGTCGTTTCTGACAGCTTACTCAGTATATCACCGCTTTCGAAGCTTGTCAACAACTTTTTCAAAAAACTTTTTGAACTCATTTTTCAGTAGTTCTATTAGCTTTAAGTTATTAATTTTGCATCTCTTAGCGAGGATTTTATCATATCATCACCATTCGACATTGTCAACAACTTTTCTAGAAAATCTTTTTCCTTTTAAGTTGTTTTGCTTATGTCTCTTAGCGACGTGTTTTATCTTAACACATAGTCTATTAGCCATTCTGGCAAAAATCATCATTTATACCATTTAAATCTTAAAACCTATACCAAACTCCATTTTTCTTCTCATTTCTACTATTGATACGCTAGGTATAGTTAATAGTTATTTAAGTATTCTTCTAATATATAATAGGTCTCATGATCCTCCCACTTTCCATTAATTAATAGATATTTTTCATTTACTCCAATTAATCTGAATCCACATTTAGTTAATACATTTTTGGATTTTTTGTTATTTATCAAAGCTGATGCTTCTATTCTATGAAGACCACATTCTTTAAACGCATAATTTAGTAGCAGTTTTACACTCTCTTGCATATAGCCATTCCCCTGCTCATTTTCATCTATTGAATAACCTAATATGCCATTCTTCAACGATCCATATATAATTCGTGAAAGTTTTATCTTTCCAATCAATTTTTCTTCTTTAAAAATACCCAAATCTACACTTGTTCCATTCAAAAATTCCTTATAACTCTTATTTAACAATTTTCTTTGTGTCTCAACTGTGTAGAAATCACTATCTCTACTTGGTTCGAAAGGAGCCAAGTAATTTTTATTTCTTTTATAATAATCCAACATTTCTTGAGCATTGCTAGGAGTCAGATTTCTAAGAATTATATTTTCCCCTTTTAATTCCACTAATGAATACCTGCACATTTGGTCATATTCAATTCTAGTTATACCAAATGACAGTTCATCAAGATATTCACCTTGAAAATATTCATTTTCATTAAATATTCCTTCTAGAGTAAAACCTAAATCTAAAAATGCAGTTAAGTCTATTTTTTCAAGAACTTTTATGTTAACCTTAAAAATATTCGAATCTTTAAATATTCCCTTTAATATAAGCGATAGTGTATCACTTAATAATTCATAATTATATTCTCTATAGAACTTAAGATTGACGTTACATGTTTTGCTTCTACCAGTTAATTCATCAGTACTGAATCTACCAATGATAATATCATCCATATCTCTTATTAAATATTCTGTTTTATTCGATCTATTTCCTTGTATCTTTACTTTCATGTTTGATTCCATATAATTCCCCTCTACAATTATGAAAATCTGTCTTCTCGATTCTTAATCCATTATTTATTATTTTCAATTTCACTATTCAACATTCCTATATAATCATTCAACACTTATTTTAATTTTCCTTTTTGCTGTAATCTTAGTTACTCTTATCAATTATATTTCTCTAAATTCTATATAGAAGATTATTACTGGTTACATAAGTTCCACCTCATAACCCTATACCCCTTCTTACACTAACTAAAAATTGATAATTAGAAAAGCAATATAATTATACTCTAGTTTCATAAATAACCCTCTCTTTTTAAAATATATAAGAGATTATATATTTCATATTTTTATAGCACCATATATACTAATATTGGTTTTCTAGATTTAATCTTGATTGTGAACTTACATTATTCAGATATTAAATGCAAATTTACTATTGTAGCTATATACTTGGACCTAATGCATAAATTTTATCCACAAAAGTCGGATTTAGTATATACTTATACACAAAACCCACAATATATTGTTGATATTTCTACATACCATGCTAATATATTGCGGGTTCTATTTTTAAGGAAGTTTACTATATTATCTAATTTAACCGTTTATCTATTTGATATTTATATATCTACTGTAATATTCCACAAGCTACGCCCAAAATACCTACTGCAAATAATCCAAAGATTATTATTAATGGATTCACGTTCTTCTTTAATAGATACATACATAAAAATGTTAGTAAAAGCGGAACTAATCCTGGCATTAAGC
>NZ_JBJIAB010000094.1:0-2275 GCF_045310795.1 Candidatus Clostridium helianthi | reverse complement strand
ACCTAAATTTATAGATTCATTTTCAGTATCGAATCTGTTATAAAATTTTTGATTACCAGTTGAGTCAACTATACTTAAACTTGTAATGCCACCATTTGCGTTAACAAGTTTAGCTGTAGCACGAAATGGGTTTGCTTCAGAAATGTCATAAATACCTTGTTTATAAACATCTGATTTAACAAGAGCTTTTGGGGTTTCTGTAAATGCAATTATTGATATTAAAAAAATTGCTAAAAATTTATTGATTTTCATACTAACACCTCACTTCAGTCTATTTTTTGTGTTTTTGATTAAAATATACATTCCATATAATATCAAGGTTAGCATTATTTTTTACAAAATTCTAAAGGATCAATACCCAAATAAGTTCAGTTTTACACTGTCAAGAACTGAGTGTTACATTTTTTTGTGTTGAACCATTCTAAAAGGCAAAAATTTTAGTTTCGTATCGTCACTATGAGTACTTTGAATTTATTAAAAGTCGTATGGGAGAGATTCATGTGTATGAGTTTATGAGAAAAAGGAACTAGGAAAAATATTTTTGAGGGTTACATACTTAATTGTTTCACTAGATAGTTGTCAGCATAGTATGTTTATATATATTAATTTAGAGCGTGGTTGTTATGGCTGAGATACAAAGAGAAGTTTCTTCTAAAGCTGACGCATTAATAGGATTATTAACTAATGTACCAAAAGAAATATTGGATGAGCTTGGATATAAATATCAAAGTCAAGATAATAATCTAGAACTTACTATCTTATATAGGGGTACTCCAGAACAAACAAAAGCATTCATTGAAGGATTAGGTGGAAAATTTCAAGATCTAGGATTTAATTTTGCTGTAGTTAATATACCTAGAGAAAAGTTAGAGCAATTATCATTAAGTAATGCAATTCAGTATATAGAACTGCCAAAGAGTCTGTATGAACAAGATCAGGAAAGTAATAGAGTCTCTTGTATTGCCCAATTAGCTCCTAACTTTGATGTTTCAGGTGAAGGAGTATTAGTTGGGTTTGTAGATTCAGGAATAGATTATACACATCCGGCATTTATGAATACTGCTGGTACGACAAGGATAGAGTATATCTATGATTTTAGTACTGGTGGAAATATTTATAATAAGCAAATGATAGATGAAGCAATAAAGTCTTCTAATCCATATTCGATAGTTCCGTCTATTGATAATACGGGACATGGAACACATGTTGCAGGAATTGCATGTGCTGGTGGTAACATAAACCCTATGTATAGAGGTGCAGCGCCTAATGCATCAATAGCGATGGTTAAAGCAGCAAGAGGAACTGCAGTTTTAAGCTCACAGATTATGCAGGGAATTAAGTTTCTACTAGATAGAAGCAAAGAACTAAATATGCCTTTAGTTATTAATATTAGCTTAAGTACAAATGATGGAGCTCACGATGGGAGTAGTCTATTAGAGCAATATATTAGAACGGTTCAAAGCCTAGAGAGAGTAGCTATTGTTATTGCAGCTGGTAATGAAGGAGATGCTGGACACCATGTTGGAGGCGAACTAACAAAAACTCAAAGGAAAATTTTTAATATTGCAAGTGAAGAGAAGTCAATTGTTATGAATTTATATAAGCCGATTTTACCTGATATATCAATTAATGTAATAAACCCAATGAGTCAAAGTAGTGGAAATATTACTATACGGGAAGGATACATTCAAGGAACTATAGGAAGTAATAGATATGATATATATGTATCAGGTCCAAAACCTTTTGAACTAAATAGTGAAATAAAAATAATACTTTCTGCTAGAACTGGATTTCTTGCTGAAGGTGTATGGGCATTGGAAATAAATGTTTTGAATGAATATTTAGGCGAATATTCAATATGGCTCCCAGTACTTGAAGGGCTTAATCCAGCGACAAAATTTTTAGAACCAAACCAATATAATACTTTAGGGATACCAGCAACAGTAGACAATATTATTGCAGTTGGGAGCTATAATTATAGAACTAACAATCTATCGTCGTTTAGCGGACGGGGAGCACAAAATAAAGGAGATTTAGTAAAACCTGATTTAGTCGCACCGGGAGAAGAGATAGTTGGACCAGTACCAAATGGAGGATATGATAGTAAAACAGGTACGTCAATGGCAGCACCGCAAGTTGCAGGAATATGTGCATTAATGATGCAGTGGGGGATAATCAAGGGAAATGATTTATACCTATTTGGGCTAAGATTGAAATATTATTTATTAAAAGGTGCTCAGAGAAGACGTACAGATGTAACGTATCCCAATCCATT
>NZ_JBJIAB010000093.1:0-2393 GCF_045310795.1 Candidatus Clostridium helianthi | reverse complement strand
TGGTTTTTAGCGAAATTATTATATCACAAAGGAATGGCTTATTTATTTTTTACAAATTTTGTTTACTCAACAACCTAAATTAATAAAAAAATAATACGGAGTATAATAAATATATAAACAGATTACGGATAATAATATAGCAATTGCGGGAGGGATAATTATGAACAAGTATTTATTAGATACTAATGTTGTAATAGGACTCTGGAAACAGTATCCTTCGATTATTAATAAACTCATAGAAGATGAGAAAATAATAATTTTAAAAGAAGTGAGTGAAGAGCTTGTTGTCAAGGAAAGGAAACAATACAAAGGTCAACAAGTACTATCAGAAAGATTCTGTAAATTGCTATTTTCAATTATAGAAATAAATAAGAGTAATCTCGAAGAATTTTCATCAAAATTAAATATAAAGTATTCTAAAAGTGGTAATATATATTTAAATAGTATAAATAAATTATCACAGAATGATTTGTTACTTTTATATGCGTGCCATTCAGATGATAGTCTTATATTAGTAACAGAAGATAAATATTTATATAATGCTGCGAATCAAATATTAGGTGAGGATAAAGTTATGACATTAAATATGATGATAGAAGAGCAATATAGTGAGGTAAATTAAGTTGGACAATTTGAATAATGATAAGGAACTATTAGATTTAATAAAAGACAAAGGAATGAGTGCGATATATTTTACAGGAGGAGCTTGCGGGGCGTGTGAAGTCATTAAAACTAAGATTGAAGATATTTTAAAAAGATTTCCTGAAATTAAGAGTGGAGAAGTAAATGCAGAAAAGCATTTAGATTTAGCAGCAAAATATAATGTATTCTCTGTACCAATATTTCTACTTTATATAGAAGGCAAGGAAAGCATAAGAGTTGGAAGAAATTTAGATTTACTAGAATTAGAAGCAAGTGTAAAGAGATATTATGAAATGATATTCTAATTTAAAGGCGAATACAACTTTCTATAGATTATTACAGTATAAAAAAACTGCTTTGGATATTAATTTTATAGCAGTTTTTTGCAGTGAATGTAGAATAAAATATAATTTGACTAGTAAAAGGATGTGGGGATATGTTAGAAAAAGCTATACGTATAGCAGCAAAAGCTCATGAAGGTCAGGTGGATAAAGGTGGTAAACCATATATTCTTCATCCTCTTAGATTAATGCTTTCAAGGACAAGTCAAGAAGAAATGATATGTGCAGTGCTTCATGATGTAATAGAAGATACTGATATTACAATAGATTATTTAAAAAATGAAGGCTTTTCAGAAGAAATACTATCTGCACTGGATGCTTTAACAAGACGGCATAATGAAACATATGATGAGTTTATAGAAAGAATAGTTACTAATAGGTTGGCATGCGAGATAAAGCTAGCTGATTTAAAAGACAATATGAATCTATCAAGAATCGAAAATCCTTCTCAAAAGGATCATGAAAGAATAAAAAAATATAATAAAGCAGCAGATAAAATACTTAATGCACTAGAATTTTATAGAGGGGAGTAATATAGAGGGAATGAAGAACAGTTTTTCTTTTGATATGGAGAATATTATAGATAATATGAAAGTTTCAGGAGCATTTTTATTTTAATTGTTATATTAAATGGAACATTCTTAATTAATATTGATAAATAAGTAATTTTATTGTATCCTATTATATAAAAATTAAACTAGTACTTTAGTAGTGGGGGAAAGCTTTATGATAATAAGAGAAATACAGGAAAAAGATAATGAACAAGTGGAATCTTTAATAAGAACTTGTTTGATAGAATTTGGGGCTGATAAACCAGGTTGTGCCTGGTCTGATCCTAACTTAGGATGTTTTTACCAAGTATATAGAGGTGAAAAATCTAAATATTGGGTAGTTGAAGAAAACGGCAAGATAGTAGCAGGCTGTGGGATAGGGCCATTGTTAGGAACTGAAGATGTATGTGAATTACAAAAAATGTATTCTTTAAAAGAAGCAAGAGGCTCAGGTATCGCAAAGAAATTGCTGAATCTTTCTTTAGAATTTGCGAGAGAACATTATAAAAAATGTTATTTAGAAACTTTTGATAATATGGAGGCGGCTAAGAGATTTTACGAAAAGAATGGATTTCTTAGATTAGAAAAACCTTTAGTTGAAACTGAACATTACGCTTGTGATGTGTGGTACATAAAGGAACTATAAATTTTATTGAAGTTTAAGAGATATAAATAGTATAAGATAATAAACTAATATAATATGCAATATTTTAGGTGCATATTTATTAGTTTATTTTTATGCCTATAGATAACTCAACTATAATCTATACTTATGCGTATACCTTACCGAAATCATAAATATTTTGATTCCGAAAAGCTATGAAAATATCGCTGAAGGTTCTAAGCAGCAGGTTGTATC
>NZ_JBJIAB010000092.1:0-2403 GCF_045310795.1 Candidatus Clostridium helianthi | reverse complement strand
AATTTTATATGGAAAAAATAAGAAGTGAAGTTCTTTCTCAAGGAACTTCACTTCTCACATTTTACACGCCTTTTAAAGGAGTGATAAAATGTATCAAAAAATCGAAAAAATGATTAAAGATCTAGAACTACGTGGTCGTAGTAATGACACGATTAAAAACCGTGTATATATTATTAAAAACTTTTCTAGATTTTATAACAGACCACCTGAATTATTAGGTGAACCTGAAATCATTAATTATTTAGAGTATTGCATAAAAACAAGAAAATTATGCAAAGGAACTATAAATTATATCAATAGTACTCTAAAATTTTTTTATGTAGTAACTTTAGAAAGGTCTTGGAACGATTTGAGAATCCCAAGACTTAGGTATGATAAGCATTTACCTAGTTATTTAACAAAGGAAGAAATTAAGCGTTTATTAGGATCCATAACCTATTTAAAACATAAAGCAATTCTTACGACTATATATTCTGGCGGCTTACGCGTTAGCGAAGTTGTTAATCTAAGAATAGCTGATATTATGAGTAAAGAAATGAAAATTAGAATAAGAAATGGTAAGAGGAATAAAGAACGATATACTTTGCTTTCACAAAAAAACTTAGAGATATTAAGAGAATACTGGATCAAATTTGGATATAAAAATTATCAACCAGATGATTATCTTTTTATTTCTAGACAGACTAAAAAGCCAATGAAAGTTCGTGGAATTCAACTTGTTATGGATAAGTCAATAAAAAAAGCAGGTATAACAAGAAATGCTACGGTACATACATTAAGACATTCTTTTGCAACGCATTTGATGAATGACGGAGTTGATTTAAGAACAATTCAAGCATTATTAGGACATTCAAATATCAAAACAACATCTATATATTTACATGTAATGGATTATGAAATACTGAATATAAAGAGTCCATTAGACACATTTGAGTAAATTATGAATTCACTGCAAGAGATTATTAATTTACATGGAGAAGCGTATATTAAATCAAAGAAATTACCATCTAATATTCTAAAAGCACTATATTCAATTAAAGATTGTAGAACTGCTGCGCTTGGCGGCCATGTATATGAGTGCGATGAGTGTGCCGAAACTAAGGTTTCATATAACTCATGTAGAAATAGGCATTGTCCAAAATGTCAGGCTTATGCCAAAGAAATGTGGATTTATGAGAGAAGTAAAGCATTATTACCAACTCATTACTTTCATATTGTTTTTACTATACCAGAACAATTAAATTCTTTGACATTGTTTAATCAAAAAGAAATGTACTCTATTCTTTTTACTTCTGTTTCCGAGACTTTGCTAGAATTAGCAAAGGATAAAAAATACTTGAATGCGAGTATCGGTTTTACAACAATATTGCATACTTGGGGACAAAATTTAATGTTCCATCCACATATTCATTGTATAGTTCCTGGTGGTGGATTAAGCTTTGATAACACTAAATGGGTAAAATCAAAAAAGAAATTCTTCATACCTGTAAAAGTTTTATCAAGAATATTTAGAGGAAAATTTCTATATTACTTAAATGAACTTTACCTAGATAACAAACTTAAATTTCCTAAAAACATTAGTGAGTTATCATCAAGGAATATATTTAATTCATTTAAGGATAATTTATATAAAAAAGAATGGATTGTTTACAGTAAAGCACCTTTCAGCAGTGCGGAGTATGTACTTCAATATTTAGGTAGATATACTCATAGAGTTGCTATATCAGATAACAGAATTATAAAAGTTGATAATGAAAAAGTAGTATTTAAGTGGAGAGATTATAAAGATAAAAATAAAGAAAAAGTGATGTCTTTAAAACCAATAGAATTTATCAGAAGGTTTACTATGCATGTTCTGCCAGATAGATTTGTGAAAATAAGACATTATGGAATTTTAGGAAACAGAAATAAAAAACTAAAGTTTAAACGCTGTTTAGAAATCTTTAGAGTTAAGCCTAAAGAACTTGAGAATCTGTCGTCAGCGGAGCTATTTCTAAAATTAACAGGAATAAAAATAGGAAAGTGTAAAAATTGTGAGAAGGGAAATTTAATAAATATAGGTAAAATAATGCCCCGGAGTACTTCGCCACCCTAAATAAAGATAAAAGTGAATAAGTACTTAATCATGGGGAGGGGGATCTTATGTATTAAAATAAAGAAAACTATATACTTTCAAGAAATAAAGATTTAAAATCTTAATAAATACCTAGAAATATAGATTTTAGATGTGAGTCGCGGGTTTTGAATCCCCATACGGGTCGGTCGGCTTTTAGCGACTTCGTTCTAGTAATTGATTGCGATATTGAGGTGCATAAACTTAAGATAGTAATACTACAAAGATCAGCTATATCTTGAGTTTATGTTATTATTTTAGTCTCAACATCGCAATCAAGCCAACTCAAA
>NZ_JBJIAB010000091.1:0-2404 GCF_045310795.1 Candidatus Clostridium helianthi | reverse complement strand
TGAGTTGTGTTGATTGCGATGTTGAGACCTAAAAATAGCACATAATTAAAATAAATCTATACTTAATTTTATAGCTGTATTTTAAATATGCACATCTCAATATCGCAATCAATTTATAGAACGAAGTCGCTAAAAGCAGACCGCCCCGTATGGGGATTCAATAATTCACAACTCACCTTAAATTCCATAATCTTCATGTATATATTAATATTTTAAGACTTTACTCCACAAAAATATATAGTTATTTTATTTTTGAACATAGATTCCCCCTCCCCATGCTTAAGTATTTATTCACTTTTACCTTAATCTAAGGTGATGAATCACTCCGAGGCATTATCTTACCTATCTTTATTAAATTTCCCTTCTCACAATTTTTACACTTACCTATTCTAATTCCAGTTAATTTAAAGAATAGCTCCGCTGTCGATAATATTTCTACTTCTTTTGGTTTTATTCTAAATATTTCTATGCATCGCTTAAACTTTAGATTTTTATTTCTGTTGGCTAAAATACCATAATGTCTTATTTTCACAAATCTATCTGGTAAGATATGCATAGTAAAACGTCTTATAAATTCTGCTGGTTTTAAAGACATTACTTTTTCCTTATTTTTATCTTTGTAATCTCTCCATTTAAATACTACTTTTTCATTATCAACTTTTATAATTCTGTTATCTGATATAGCAACTCTATGAGTATATCTACCTAAATATTGAAGCACATACTCGGCACTGCTGAAAGGTGCTTTACTATAAACAATCCATTCTTTTTTATATAAATCATCTTTAAATGAACCAAATATATTCCTTGATGATAACTCACTTATGTTTCTAGGAAATTTAAGTTTATTCTTTAGATAAAGTTCATTTAAATGATAGATAAATTTTCCTCTAAACTTTCTTGATAAAACTTTTACTGGAATGAAAAATTTCTTTTTCGATCTTATCCATTTTGTGCTATCAAGGCTTAATCCACCACCTGGTACTATACAATGAATATGTGGATGAAACATTAAATTTTGTCCCCAAGTATGCAATATTGTTGTAAATCCAATATTCGAACTTAAGTATTTTTTATCCTTTGCTAATTCTAGCAAAGTCTCGGAAACAGAAGTAAAAAGAATAGAGTATATTTCTTTTTGATTAAAGATTGTTAATGAATTTAACTGTTCTGGAATTGTAAAAACAATATGAAAATAATGAGTTGGCAATAAAGCTTTGCTTCTTTCATAAATCCATAACTCTTTTGCATAAGTCTGACATTTAGGACAGTGCCTATTTCTACATGAATTATATGAAATCATAGTATCTCCGCATTCATCACACTCATATACATGGCCGCCAAGCGCAGCAGTTCTACAATCCTTAATAGAATATAGTGCTTTTAGAATATTGGATGGTAGTTTCTTTGATTTTGTGTACGATTCGCCGTGTAACTTAATGATATCTTGAAGTGAATTCATAAACCTAATCCAATGTATCTAATGGACTTTTTATATTCAATACCTGATAATCTTTTACATGTAGATATATTGAAGTTGTTTTAATATTAGAATGTCCCATCAAAGTTTGAATATTGGCGAGTTCAATACCATCATTCATCAAATGTGTAGCAAAAGAATGCCTTAAAGTATGAACGGTTGCCTTTTTAGTCATTCCAGCTTTTTTCATTGCTTTATCCATAGCCATTTGTACACCTCGACTAGTTAACTTAGTTTTTGTTAGTCTAGATATAAATAAATAGTCATCTGGAGAATAATTTCTATGACCAAACTTCTTCCAATATACCCTTAGTAACTCTAAATTCTTTTGAGATAACAAAGTATATCTTTCTTTATTCCTCTTACCGTTTCTAACTCTGATTTTCATTTCTTTACTCATAATATCAGATATTCTTAAGTTTATAACTTCGCTAACGCGTAAGCCGGCAGAATATATAGTTGATAATATTGCTCTATGTTTTAAATAAGTAGTAGATTCCAATAGAAGTTTTACTTCTTCTTTTGTTAAATATTTAGGTAACTTCTTATCATATCTAAGTCTTGGAACTCTTAAATCACTCCATGATCCTTCAAGTGTCACAACATAAAAGAATTTTAGAGTACTATTAATATAATTTACAGTTCCTCTGCATAATTTTTTCCTTTTTATGCAATACTCTAAATAATTAATGATTTCAGGCTCACCTAGTAATTCAGGCGGCTTGTTATAATACCTAGAAAAAGCATTCATAGTGCAAACCATGTTTTTTATAGTTTTTTCACTATGTCCGCGTAATTCTAAATCATTAATCATTTTTTCGATTTTTTGATACATTTTATCACTCCTTTTAAAAGGCGTGTAAAATGTGAGAAGTGAAGTTCCTTGAGAAAGAACTTCACTTCTTATTTTTTCCATATAAAATT
>NZ_JBJIAB010000090.1:0-2636 GCF_045310795.1 Candidatus Clostridium helianthi | reverse complement strand
TTCACTTCTTATTTTTTCCATATAAAATTTTATTTAATCACTAAACCAAGCCGTCGCTTTTAGCGATTTAGTTCTAATCTACTATTGTTTATTAAACTATAGTTTTTAATAACAATTATTATAACATAATTTACAAAATATCACACATGTCATACATACATTAGATCTCTATTTTTTAGTCTTTTATTCTGCTATATGAGTGTTATATATTGCTTTGATAAAGTTTTTAGCCTTTATTATTTCTTTATCTCAGCGAACGAACGTGAGTGGAAATTATATTGATATCAGCCCAAATTGAACATATATTTGTTCCATATGAATATGAAAATTTCTCTGCTTGAGATATTTTAAATTTTTAATAGGGAACCTATATAGATATCGAAACCAAAAGATATACTTTAATCTTTGTGAATTATACTAGAAATTAGATACATGTTTGTGAAAGCGGCATTTGGAATTGAGTTGTTATAGTTCTTAGTTGAAGGTTGTTCCATTTTCTGCTTGTCCTAAACTTGCTTTTGGAGCATGCAGAAATGGGTTCAACCTTCAACTTAGAACTATCTAGCGAAAATTTCATTAGTCCGCTGGAACAAATTTGTATCTAATTTCGGTTTTGATACACATAAATATAATTTAAAATTTGGATATCTATAATTATTTTTCAAAAAGGTATTTACAAATAAAGTTAATAGAGTTATTATTAATACATAGAATCAAATTGATATTATCTAAATGATAAATAGTAAAAAGTTTTCAAATATATAGAGGTGGGTAAGTTGAATCAAGAACTATTAGATAAAAATGAAAGAGAATTTTTAAGTGAATATGATGTAAATATTTATGATAGACCAAGTGTTACAAATGACATTATTATATTTACAACTGGTGATAGGATAGAAGAGAATTCAAGAAAAGTACCAAAGAAGGGAATGCAAATTCTTTTAATTAAAAGAGATGATTATCCTTATAAAGGAAAATGGGCAATTCCAGGAGGCTTTGTTAAAAATGATGAAAGTCTAGAAGATGGAGCACTAAGAAAACTAAAAGAAGAAACAGGAATAGATAATGTATATACTGAGCAATTATATACTTTTGGAGAAGTTGATAGAGATCCAAGGACAAGAGTAATAAGTATCGGAAATATAGCATTAATATCGAAAGAGGATATTAGATTCGGTGATTATAAAGATAGGAAAGAATCAAAGTGGTTTTGGGTAGAAAAGAATTTAATTGATTCTAAAAAAAATGAGACGAATACCATAAATAAATATATTCTGAAATTTGAAAGTGAAGATGAAGAAATAAAATTTAATTATGAAATAATAGAAAAAATAGAAAGAACTATTTTTAGGAAAAAGGAAAATAGTTATAAGACGTTAAATGAAAGTAATTATGAATTAGCTTTTGATCATTATAAAATAATAGATTATGCAGTAGACAGAATTAGAAATAAAATAGAATATACGCCAATTGCACTAAATCTTTTGCCGAGATTATTTACAGTTAAGGAACTTCAAAATGTATATGAAGCAATAATGGGAAGAGAAATCTTGAATTTTAGAAGAAAAATGGAAGATATGATTATAGAAACTGATGAAAAAATAGAAGGGAAACCTTTTAGACCTGCTAAAGTATTTAAATTTAATGAAAACTGGGAACATAATTTCTAAAATAAATTTAAGTTATTAATAAAATTTAATGATAGGGAATTGAGATTTAATATGAGAGGGGATAATTAAATGATTTTTTTAAATGACAAAGAAGTAGAGGTTAAAAAATTTCCTAATGGAGAAAGTTTAATAAACAGCCAAGAGTTAAATATTAAAGAATGGGTAAATACCATTAAGCTCAAATTTGAAAATGATAATGATATAACTCATTTGATATTTTTAAAGGATCATTTGGATGAATTAAATATTAAATGTAATCTTATAATTCCGTATATGCCTTATAGCAGAATGGATAGAACAGAAGGGGTCACTGTATTTACCCTAAAGCATTTATGCAGACTTATTAATCATTTAAATTTTGAAGAAGTATCAATTTATGAACCACATTCAGATGTGTGTGTGGCATTACTTGATAGGGTCAAAGTCATAAACATGTCTGCAATATTAGCAAAAGATTTATTAGAAAAAGTAGATGATAAAAAAGATTCAGTTTACTTAGTTTATCCAGATGCAGGTGCAGCTAAGAGATACGGGAAACAAATTGAATATGAAAAAATATTAACTGCAAACAAAGAAAGAGATTTTAAAACAGGATTTATAAATAAGCTTGAAATAAATGGAACTGTGGAAAGTAAAAATTTTAAAGCTATTATTGTAGATGATTTATGCTCTAAGGGTGGAACATTTATTTTAACAGCTAAAAAGCTTAAAGAAATGGGTGCAACTGAGATTTATTTGGTGGTAACACATTGTGAGGATACAATTTTTGATGGAGAAATTTTAAAGACTGATTTAATTAGTAAGGTAGTTACTACTAATAGCATTTTATCTAAAGAGCATGAGAAGATTGAAATATCCTCTATTGTATAACTTAGGCTTATGCAATAACTTACCGAAATCATAAATATTTTGATTCCGAAAAGCTATGAAAATATTGCTGAAGGTTCTAAGCAGCAGGTTGTATCC
>NZ_JBJIAB010000089.1:0-2692 GCF_045310795.1 Candidatus Clostridium helianthi | reverse complement strand
ATGAATTATAGCAATAGGTAAGACTTTGATATTATCTCCATCTTTTCCCCTGCTTCACACCGTACGTGAAACTTTTGCTTCATACGGCGTTCCAACAATTTATTATCGTTTAATTAAATAACTGAATTTCCTACTAACTTTCTTAAAGAATTGACACGTTTTAGCCCTTGTTCATCAAGGGACAATAAACCTAGATATTTATTAATGGTTTCTAATTTTGTACAATGAATAAGTTTATGTGCTTTTCCACATATCCAAACTAAATTTGTGTATTCATCAGTACCACCATCACATTTCTGTTTCTTATGGTGACATTCCATGTAACCTATTTCCAAATCCATTCCTGTTATGTAGCATTTTCCCTGTTGTCCTGCAATCAATGATATTCTATTATCATGAAATTCAGCAGTATTATTTTCATTTGCTGTTCTTAGTAGGTAGTCAATTAAATGTTTATAACCTCTAAGATTTTTATGAATTTTCTCTCTACCAAGTTTTGTATAATTACAAATATCTTGAGAGAAATTCTTAGGCGGTTTGGTTTTACAACCATAGATTGGGAATATTGTGATATCATGAATTGTTCTAATTTTTCCATTATAGTTTCCATATAACCGTTTATAGGTTTCTGAAAATCTAGGTTTATCAGATATCCATTGCTTTAAGCGTATTTCCAAGGTTTTTGTGACTAAGAAATTTATTTTACTAAAGTCTAATGATATATGGGTTGCACTATTATAATAATTGTGGCTTCCTAATATAATTGAGTTTAATTTTGATACTTCTTTACTATTACCACTCTTCTGAATTTTCTTTACTTGTTCCTTTAGCTTGATAATAGTATTTTTTTTAGCTTTATCACACATTCTGCTTTGACAAACATATTTACCTTTTTTAGGCCGTAATGTTAATTTGAGTCCTAAAAACTCTGTATAATTTCTCCTCAAATTGGTTATCTTAGACTTATTAGGACTTATATCTAAGCCAAGTCTCTCTTTTAACCATAGTCTTGTAGCATTATAGATTTTCTGTGCAGTTTTGGGGTTTCGGCAGAATATTTTAAAGTCATCTGCATATCTCACAAACCATATTTCTTTTAGATTTGTTTTCTTTTGAGCGTGATAACGGTGCTCTGCTTTAGAGTATTTATGCTTTGTATCAAAAGTTTCCCATTGGGAACTAATCCACCAGTCAAGTTCATTTAGAACTATATTTGATAATAATGGACTGATTATTCCTCCTTGAGGGGTTCCTTTTGAGGGTATACCTACTTCTTGTATTTTTGATTTTAAGATTTTTCCGATTATACTAATTAAGTTTTTGTCTTGGATACCTAAACTCCACATTTGTTTCTTTAATTTACTGTGATTTACATTATCAAAGAAACCCTTAATATCTAAATCGACAACATAGTGCAGTTTAGCTTGATTCATTAAACTCATACTTCTAGCAATTGCATGGTCTGTTGACCTATTCGGCCTAAATCCATAACTATGTTTGTGAAATTTAGCTTCGCATATAGGTTCTAATACTTGTTTAATACATTGCTGAATTATTCTGTCTTCAATACATGGTATACCTAAAGGTCTAGTTTCAATTGAACCTTGATATTTAGGTATTTCAACTCGTCTGACACTTTTCGGTATATAGTTTGCTAATTTATTTTGAATGAGTTCAATAAATTTATCTAATTGCATTTCTTGGAAATAGCTTATGTTAAGATTATCGGTTCCAACTGTTGTTGAACCATTGTTCTTCTTAATATTTCTATATGCAAGTAAGATATTATTTTTAGATGTTATATACTGCATTAAGTACTTGAACCTTTTGTTGTTACAAGATTGTTTATATAGATCGTCAAATATGTTTTGCATTGTGTAATACTCGTTATTTCTTAGCAACTGTCTTTTCTCTAACTTTAAGCTTTCCTCCAAGTCTGTTACTTCCTCCTTTGTAATATTACAAATTTAGAGTCACATCTCTTACTCTTACTCGAACCTTGAATTTATTCAGTATTTAATTATCAAATAACAATTGTCTAGTGGCTATTGCTAAATTATCATTACAATAATTATTATTGCTTTATGCCACCACTCTCACTTAGATTAAGATACGTTATAGCAATTTAGCTTTTCCACATCACTATTTCACAGGCAGTAAAACCTCCATATTCTAAGCTTTCCTTGTTCCATTATTACTATCTTTGCATATATCCGTAGGTCGTTAGTATAGGCCTGTAAGTTTAATAGTGCCTGTAACACTATATGGACTTTCATACCGAAAATTTTTACTCATCCACACTCACTACACTTATGTGTTATATTCATTTCTGAATATTGCTTGTCTAGACCTGTACATTCCTAACTTCGTCAGTTCCTTATGGAACATCCTAACCATAGATATTTTATAGACACCCGACCTATCTTATACTCGACCACCTCTGGTTCGCATTTCGTGTAGGAATTAATTTTCTTCTACTTACGGTATAATCTCAGCCGACTTCACCGAGCTTTTAACATTTCAATATTTACTTACTGAAACGCTAATCGGAGTATTAGTGGAAACCCTTCAAGGCGTTACCCTATCATTTGATTTCTCATAATAACAGTTCTAATTTCTGAATTTAATCAACTAATTAGTCTAAGTTTTTCACTTAGAAACAAGTCGCACTTCCGGCAAGCTCCAACTTCAT
>NZ_JBJIAB010000088.1:0-2803 GCF_045310795.1 Candidatus Clostridium helianthi | reverse complement strand
GGAGTTCTAAAAAGTGATTATGAATTCAATAGATTTTTAACACGTGGAAAAAATAGCGTTCAAACTGAATTTATTTTGCTTTGTTTTGGTTACAATATTAACAAATTACATTCAAAAATACAAAATGAAAAAACTCAGAATCATCTTCATGAATTGAAACCTACTGCCTAATTATGGAATAAATTAACTAGGCTTATTTTAGTGTGCTTAAAAATCAGAATTCTTTAAATAATTAATATTGTATTTCAAATATTTGGAGATTTGCTGGCTTAAACCGAAAAGGAGCATCGCTCCTGATTAAAATTTAATCATTTTGCGACACTCCCTATTTTATGCCATGTAATATAGCATTTTATATTTAATCAACTATTTAAAATTTGTACCACTCCATGACCACCGTCAACTATGACTTTATCTCCGGTTTTAAGCTTTGTAGTAGCATTGCCACATCCAACAACAGCTGGAATACCAAGCTCTCTGGCTACTATAGCAGCATGGGATAACGGTGCTCCAATGTCAGTAATTATTGCTGAAGCCTTAGGAAAAAGAGGTGTCCATCCAACATTAGTAGTTGACGCAACTAAGATTTCACCTTTTTTAAGATTTTCTCCTTCCTCAGGATTTGTTAAAATACGCACAACTCCTTCGATTTTTCCTGATGCTCCTGCAAAACCTTTAAGAGTTTCAGAATCTTGTGCAGTAATAGGCATAGATTCATCATAGTAATCAACTCTTCTATTAGAATTTTTTACCCATTTAAAGGGATCAAATCTTCCTCGAATAATTGATGGTAATGGTGGAAGTGATTTATATTTTTTATAATTTTTCTTTCTAACTGCAATATGATTTAATGCTAAGTCATTTCCTGAAAGCAAATCTAAAACTTCATTGATGTAAAGAAAAAATATATCATTTCCTATGCCTGTAAGTTCCCTAGCTTTTAGTGCAAAAGCACGATTAACTCTAAATGCTCTAGTCCATTCTGAACGAACAGACTCTCTAAGACGAGCTGCTTCAGCCACTTTTACAATTTTCTTTTCAAAATTATTAGCTTCTTTAGGAAAATTTTCTTTTAATCTTCTGAGAGCTTCTTCATATTGATCATGCTGTTTATTAAGAAGCTTTTCTACATCTGTGTTTGAATTCTTAAATTCGTCTATCTGCTTTTCAAGCCAAGTTTCATCTTCTCCAGGATGAGGTATGGATAATTCAAACTCATGTGGACCACGATGTCCGTATTTTATTCTGTATTCTTCACGATTCATTTCTCCAGTTATAATCTTTGATATACCAATAATAGGTCCAAGGCTCTCGAGTGATGAATCTCCTCTAAAATTAGACATAAGTGTATTTGTATCTTCAATTCCTGCTACTTTTATTAACTCATCCTTTAATTTATTAGCTATGATCATTTTTCTTCCACCAGCAAGTGCAATCCACAAAGCCTTAAAATTAAAAGGTAGAATTTCAGTTTTCCATAAATCAATTAATTCTTCTTTTGTCTTTACTTCTTTAATAGTTTCAGTCATCCTCCTACACAAATTTGGAGATTCATTCAAATGCTCTGGAATTTCCTTAGAAGCTTTAATAATATTTTTTAAACGATGTTTTAATTTTGGAGCCATCCCTTTTATCAAGCCTAGTTTTGAAAATGGATAAATAGGAATTTCTATTTCTTCAGGCATTTGACCAAAGACTTCACTCATTGTTTTTATTAGACTCTTAATATCTTTGCCGAAGGCAGGGTATAAAGACAATGCATAACTGATGTTTGTATATGCTCTTCCACAAATGTTGCCTGAAAATAAATAGTATCCAGGAATAGTCATTTGTTCTTCATCTAAAGCCCTTATTATAGACCAGCTTAGGGGAGTGAAAACATCAGACATTGCTTCTCCAACATTAGTATTGGTCCAGAGGAAATCCCCATCCAAAGTATCGTTCCATTCATATGTATCAGGATTACCAGTTATCAAGGTTGTAATAGGTCTTGCTTGTAATATATATAATTTTCCATTTGATACTGCCCATTCAATATCTTGATGAGCACCATATTCTGTTTCAAGTTTAGATGCATATTTATATAACTCTGAGGCATATTTCTTAAATTCAGGTGGCCCCTCATATTTTCTTTTGGGCCTCATAATATTAAATGGATATGCATTTGCTTCTCCTGATACAAGCTGTTCTCCTAATCCAAATACAAAATTACCGGTCATGCTCTCGTGACTGCCTGTAATTGGATCAGCAGTAAATAATACTCCTGAAATTTCAGACTGTATCATAATTTGAATCACTACCGCTATCTGATGAGATTGATCCATTCCTTGAACTGAACTGTACGCTTTTACTCTTTCTGATTCTCTCGAGCTAAAAACTTCATATATTGCGCTTTGAATTTCTTCATCTGTATTAACATTTAAAACTGTTTCAAATTCTCCTGCAAAAGAAGCTTGAGCAGAATCTTCACTTAAAGCAGATGATCTTACTGCAAATAAAACACTTTCATTATCTTTTCTAATTTCTTTTAAATAATGTTTGATTTTATTCCAAGCATCCTCATTAAGATTATTCTCATTAAAAGCGGATGGTAAAATCACAAATCCGTCAGGAACAGGATATCCTGCTTGAAACATTTTTGATAACATACATCCTTTTCCGCCTGCAAGTGATTGGAGTTCAGGGGTTAATTCTTTAAAGCTTTTGATCATATCCAACATTTTAAATACCTCCTTGTATAATCTAGTTGTAACATTTGATAGAAAACTATTTATCTTTCTAACGAACATTACACCTCTTATTA
>NZ_JBJIAB010000087.1:1211-2860 GCF_045310795.1 Candidatus Clostridium helianthi | reverse complement strand
ACTTACACCTCTGACCTATCAACCTTGTAGTCTTCAAGGGGTCTTACTAGCTTATGCTATGGGAAATCTCATCTTGAGGTGGGCTTCACACTTAGATGCTTTCAGCGTTTATCCCTTCCCGACTTAGCTACCCAGCTATGCTTCTGGCGAAACAACTGGTACACCATAGGTCAGTCCATCCCGGTCCTCTCGTACTAAGGACAGCTCCTCTCAAATTTCCTACGCCCGCGACGGATAGGGACCGAACTGTCTCACGACGTTCTGAACCCAGCTCGCGTGCCGCTTTAATGGGCGAACAGCCCAACCCTTGGGACCTACTTCAGCCCCAGGATGCGACGAGCCGACATCGAGGTGCCAAACCTCCCCGTCGATGTGAACTCTTGGGGGAGATCAGCCTGTTATCCCCGAGGTAGCTTTTATCCGTTGAGCGATGGCCCTCCCACGAGGTACCACCGGATCACTAAGCCCGACTTTCGTCCCTGCTCCACTTGTAGGTGTCGCAGTCAGGCTCCCTTCTGCCTTTACACTCTTCGAACGATTTCCGACCGTTCTGAGGGAACCTTTGGGCGCCTCCGTTACATTTTAGGAGGCGACCGCCCCAGTCAAACTGCCCACCTAACAATGTCCTGTCACCAGTTTCATGGCATCCAGTTAGAACTTCAATACTATCAGGGTGGTATCCCAACAACGACTCCACCAAGGCTGACGCCCTAGTTTCCCAGTCTCCCACCTATCCTGTACAGACAATACCGAAATTCAATGCTAAGCTACAGTAAAGCTCTACGGGGTCTTTCCGTCCAATCGCGGGTAGCGAGCATCTTCACTCGCACTACAACTTCGCCGGATTTGCAGTTGAGACAGTGCACAAGTCATTACGCCATTCGTGCGGGTCAGAACTTACCTGACAAGGAATTTCGCTACCTTAGGACCGTTATAGTTACGGCCGCCGTTTACTGGGGCTTAAGTTCACACCTTCGCGATATTTCGCTAAGTGTTCCCCTTAACCTTCCAGCACCGGGCAGGCGTCAGCCCCTATACATCAGCTTTCGCTTTAGCAGAGACCTGTGTTTTTGTTAAACAGTTGCTTGTGCCTATTCTCTGCGGCCTGATTTCTCAGGCACCCCTTCTCCCGAAGTTACGGGGTCAATTTGCCTAGTTCCTTAACTGCAATTCTTCCGTCGGCCTTAGGATTCTCTCCTCATCTACCTGTGTCGGTTTGCGGTACGGGCACTACTTCTCTCTCTAGATGCTTTTCTTGGAAGCATGGAATCAGATACTTCGGTTCCGTAGAACCTTCCCCATCACGCCTCAGAATTGTTGGAACGGATTTGCCAATCCCAACTCCCTAAACGCTTAGACTAGCATCCAATAGCTAGCACATCCTATCCTTCTCCGTCACACCATCGATAATAACGATTATAGTGGTATTGGAATATCAACCAATTGTCCATCGACTACGCCTTTCGGCCTCGCCTTAGGTCCCGACTAACCCTGAGAAGACAAACTTTACTCAGGAAACCTTAGATATTCGGCCTGTAGGATTCTCGCCTACATCTCGCTACTAATGCCAACATTCTCACTCGTAATCAGTCCACCGCTCCTTACGGTACGACTTCAGCCCGATTACGACGCTCCTCTACCGCTCACGT
>NZ_JBJIAB010000087.1:0-1113 GCF_045310795.1 Candidatus Clostridium helianthi | reverse complement strand
ACGTGAACCCGTAGCTTCGGTGGTAAGTTTGAGCCCCGGACATTTTCGGCGCAGGATCTCTTGACTAGTGAGCTATTACGCACTCTTTTAATGAGTGGCTGCTTCTAAGCCAACATCCTAGTTGTCTTAGAAATCCCACATCCTTTTCCACTTAACTTACACTTTGGGACCTTAGCTGACGATCTGGGCTGTTTCCCTTTTGACCATGGAACTTATCTTTCATAGTCTGACTGCCGGACTGATAGTATGTGGCATTCGGAGTTTGATAAGGTTCGGTAAGCGCTATGCCCCCTAGCCTATTCAGTGCTCTACCTCCACTACTCACATTTTCCGACGCTAGCCCTAAAGCTATTTCGAGGAGAACCAGCTATATCCGAGTTCGATTGGAATTTCTCCGCTATCCACAGCTCATCCCATGCTTTTTCAACAGCAACGTGGTTCGGTCCTCCACGAGGTTTTACCCTCGCTTCAACCTGGCCATGGATAGGTCACCCGGTTTCGGGTCTACAGCATGCAACTAGTCGCCCTATTAAGACTCGGTTTCCCTTCGGCTCCGTACCTTAAGTACTTAACCTCGCTACATACCGTAACTCGTTGGCTCGTTCTACAAAAAGCACATCATCACACACATAAGGTGCTCTGATCGGTTGTAGGCACATGGTTTCAGGTTCTATTTCACTCCCCTCCCGGGGTTCTTTTCACCTTTCCCTCACGGTACTGCTTCACTATCGGTCATCAGGTAGTATTTAGCCTTGGGAGGTGGTCCTCCCTGCTTCCCACAAGGTTTCACGTGTCTCGTGGTACTCTGGTGCAGAACTGATTATCATAGTTTTCACTTACGGGACTATTACCCACTGTGGTCCAACTTTCCAGTTGTGTTCAATTAACTATGATTTCTCGTTATGTTCTGTCCGCAACCCCAGAGATAAATCTCTGGTTTGGGCTCTTTCCTTTTCGCTCGCCGCTACTAAGAAAATCGATTTTTCTTTCTCTTCCTCCAGGTACTTAGATGTTTCAGTTCCCTGGGTATACCTTCATAAAGCTATGTATTCACTTTATGATACATGGGGTTTCCCATGTGAGTTTCCTCATTCGGAAATCTTCGGATCTCTG
>NZ_JBJIAB010000086.1:0-3395 GCF_045310795.1 Candidatus Clostridium helianthi | reverse complement strand
GCTAAGAACCTTTAACAGCTCATTTTCAAATGTTTTCTCCACAAATATATTTATGATTTCTAGTGAAGATATGAACTCAAGGTTTTAGCAACTTTGTAAATCTGTTCATCAAGTAAGTTGAATTGTTATTGTTTATCACTAAAGTAGATGTTCAAAATTACCACAAATAAAAAAATTAAATATGTAAATTATAAGAAGTGTTGAGAATTATAATTCTAAAATGGATTATAAAAGGAGGGTGAGAAATTGAAGAATAGAATAAAATTTTTCTTATTTTTATTAAGTGGTCTTTTTGTTATGTTTATATGCGTGAAAAACGTAAGTGCTATTCCGATATCATCTAATGAAACAACTAGTGAAAATCATGATCTGGATAAAAAAGTTTCGCATGATATGAAGAAGGTAATTTATCTGACTTTTGATGATGGTCCTAGCTATAAAGTTACAGGTCGTGTTCTAGACATTTTGAAGGAAAAGGATGTTAAAGGAACCTTTTTTCTAATAGGAAGCCAGATTGAGGGAAGAGAAGGAGTTGTAAAACGAATTTATGATGAAGGAAACAGTATAGGCCTTCATACTTATACTCATAAATTTAACAAAATTTATTGTAGTGAAGATAAATTTATACAAGAAATGCTTGCATGCCGTATTCAGATAAATAATGTTATTGGAATTTCACCTAATATAATAAGGTTTCCAGGTGGAAGCAGTAAGCATTTAAATAATAGATGTTTAAAGAAATTACATGATAATAATTTTAAAGTATATGACTGGAATATGGATAATACAGATGGATTAAATCCAAAGCTTTCTCCATATAGTTTATATAGGAAGGCAACAAAGGGAAGCGAGAAATTATCAAAAGTAATATTGCTTTTACATTGTACGGATATGAATAATAATACTTGTGAAGCGTTGCCAGAAATAATAGAATACTATAAATCGCAAGGATATGAATTTAAGACAATTACAGAAGATACACAAGAGTTATATTTTCCTATATCAAGGAGAACATTCACATTCTTTGAGGGTATGTAAGGAGCAGATATAAAAAATATTCTTTATTAACTCTATATAATTCATTTTTTGGTAATATGATGTTTACAAAAGGTTAATAACTTTGACAAACTACTGACAAAAATAAGTATTAATATAGTTATTAGAAAGGGTGTTTATATCATGGAAAAAGAAATTGAGGATCTAGAAATTAGAGATGATAAAGAATTAGAAATTAGAAATAAAGTTACAAAAAGGGATAAGAAGATATTGCAAAAAGCAATAAGTGGAATAAAGGGATGGAGTTTTAATCCAATAGCTGTAGTAAGTAATGGAATAGAAGAGTATTATTTTATTTGTAAAGTAAAAACAATAATAGAAAATTTGCAAATGACTATGGCAAGGATATATATTAAAGTTCAAGATGGAAATAAGCCTAGATTATTAGCTATAGAAGAGATAGTATAAAAGTTTTGCGACAAGTAAAATTGTTGCATAGGAATGGTTTTAAAAATAAAAAAATGTTAATAATTAAATTGTTAAACCTTTTTTCATAATTTATCAAAAGCAGCAATTAGGAATTGTCCAATTGCTGCTTATATTATTTTATTAGAAATAATCATAAAGAAAGACCTTCGTATAGATAAACAATATATAGCTTAGTCTTATGAAACAATCTACCGAAAGGAGAAACATTGTTATTTCACAGGGATATGAAAATTTCGCTGAAAGTGCTAAATTACAGATTGCACTACTAGTGATTGCTCTCAATTTCGTTGTGAGAAGTATTAATTTATATATTAATTAATAAAAAATATCAATTAATATTGATTATTTTATGATAATGTGCTAATATATAAACATACAAAAGATATTCAAATCCCCTTTACCTTAACCCCTCATAATTAATAGATAAAAAAATGCAGTCATATGATGGCTGCATTTTATTTTGCAATTTAAAACAGCGATATTAAGTTTTATTATTATTTTATTATTTTCAACTCATCTTGCAACTGTTTTTGCATGTCCTGCATATAGTCATCTATATTTTTATTTTTCGCAGAACTCCAAAATATATTTATTCCTATAAAGATTAAAAATATTAGGCTTAATATAATCATAAACTACACCTCACTTATTTAAAGTATTAACAAAAAAACATAATTGTATTACGACTATTTTCAACAATTAGAATAAAAATAAAAAAAATGTCTATATAAGATTTTATCAATAAATAATTTAATAAAACTTAACATATTAAGCAAATGTGGAATAAAATGATTTATTAAGATCAGAGTGGATAAAGTGAAAAAATTGACCAATAAAGTATATTTTATTATAATTTATAGTAACAGTATAAAAATAGATGAAATATTTATGAAGAGGAGAAGAACGGTATGAGATTAGTTATATTAAATGAAAAAGCAATGGACAAAGAGTTAGCGGTTCCTATTTATACGCAATCAGGAATGATATATTTAAATAAAGGTGCAAAAATTAATGAAAGAAATATTGAACAAATAAAGAAAATAGGTATAAATACAATCTATATAGATGATGGTATAAATGATGTTACTTTACAAGAAATATATGACGCACCATTAAGGCTAAAGGCAATCAAAGAGTTAAAGAATGTATTTGATGAATGCAAAAGGAAAAAATATGTCCCTGAACAACCAGTGATAAAAATAGTTGAAGAAATAATTGAAAATATAAATATTTCAGAAAATGCCTATTTATATAACAACTTAGCTAAAAATGATAAAGATCTTGAATTATGTACTCATTCGCTGAATGTAGCATTATTATCAATAATAATTGGTTACAAGAAAAAATATAGTCAGGACAAAATTTTAAAACTAGGGATTGGAGCTATATTACATGATATTGGTAAAATAGTTTCTGATGGAGATGATCATACTATTGAAGGGTATAAATTGGTAAAAAATAATAATTATTTTTCAGCAACATTATGTACTTGCATACGTTCACATCATGAAAATGAAGATGGCAGTGGTTATCCTGAAAAATTAAAAGGGGACAAGATATATGAATTTGCAAAGATTGTGTCTATTTGTAATGAATATATTAATATATTAGAGTCTGATGATTCTATTTTACCACACCATGCAATTGAAGTATTAGCAGCAATGGGCCAGCAAAGGTTCAGTAACGATATATATAAGGATTTTGTAGGATCAATTTATTGTTACCCTAATGGTTTGACTGTAAAGTTGAGTAATGGGTTAGAAGCTATGGTTATTAAACAAAATATAAATATGCCAACAAGACCTATAGTTGCATTTAAAGAAAATGATAATATAAACCTGAATTATTCATAGATATAGTTAATAACATAAGAAAGTTAGTTTTTCATGCTATTAGCTATTTCTTTTCTT
>NZ_JBJIAB010000085.1:0-3784 GCF_045310795.1 Candidatus Clostridium helianthi | reverse complement strand
ATAAAAATTGCTGGTTTACTTAAATGTATTTATCTTATTCTGTTCAATTTTCAAAGACCAATTTTTCTTTCTTACAACTACTGTTGTAATGTTTTGTTGTTATCTGTCGTTTCTGACAGCTTACTCAGTATATCACCGCTTTCGAAGCTTGTCAACAACTTTTCAAAAAACTTTTTGAACTCATTTTTCAGTAGTTCTATTAGCTTCAAGTTATTAATTTTGCATCTCTTAGCGAGGATTTTATCATATCATCACCATTCCACATTGTCAACAACTTTCGTAGAAAACTTTTAATTTCTTCTTTATTAAAATTTTTTCAAGACTTAAGTTGTTTTGTTTATGTCTATTAGCGACGTGTTTTATCTTAACATCTCTACTGTTTACATATTATTTATTTTATTGGCATTAAGTATGATTATTCCTATTCTTCTCTATAATCCACTATTATTCTAACTTTTATGCATATTGATACGCTAGCAATAGTTGTCCAAAGATTTAATATCATTTATTATATATTTAAACATTTGTATTGCACTCTCATATCTCTCTAATAAGCCCTGATAATCTGAGTTATAAAAATGCTATAACATCTTTATTTTTAATCTTTCTAATAAAGTCACTTAATTTGAGTCAAAAATACATTACACATTCAACTTTTTATCATTCTTGAATATCTCAACGATTTCTAAACAGCACTTTTAATTTTGCTTTTCGTATAATTGCCCAATTCTGATTTCACAGAAAATATTTTTAAAACAAACATTAATATTCCTGAAATTATTGAAATAAAAAATATTAAAAACCATAATGTTTTATATCCATAAACTTGAATATATGCTCCAGAAAAAAAAGTACTAAGCGCTGTACCTAGAAATCTGCCAAGATTCATTATTGCATTTAATCTGGCTCTATAATTGCTTGGACTATTATTTGCCATATAAACACCTGAGCTTATTGAACTTAAAATTTCTCCTAAAGTCCATATTATTGTGGAAATAATAAAAAAATTGAAATTATCAATATATCCTATCATTCCAAATCCTATAGCATATAATATTCCCGTAAAAGCCATATTAGTTAACTGATGATTTCTTTTAGTTATAAAACCTATAAAAATTGTAAGAACTAAAACAGTTACAGCATTTATACTCATAATGTAGCCCAAAAGTTTAGCACTTTCATTATTAAATTGAGCATTTAAAGTTATAGGTAAAGAAAACTTATGCTGAGCATAAATAAAGTTATATACCATATATAAAACTAGAAATAAACTTAATGCTGGCCTTTTCCAAAGCATTTGAAACGTATTTCCCTTTTCTGCTATTTCAGATTTACTTTCAACCTTTAATTTACTATTTACCTGATAAGTCTCTTTGATATTTTTCCATACCAAAAAGACTGCTATTAAAGAAGTTAGTGTATCCCCTAAAAATAACAATGGTAAAAGATTATTAAATAAAAAACCTGCTATTATTGGTCCAATTGCAACTCCTGCATTTATCGCTAGGTAGTTAAGAGAAAATCCAGCTTGTCTTTCTTCCTTAGAAAGTATATCTTGAATCATTGATTGAAATGCTGGACGTACAAAACCATTAAAAAATGTACTTATCAATAAACACATTATAGTAATCGAAACACTTTTAGTAAAAGCACAAGGTATTAATGTTACTGCTGCTATACTTTGTGCATATGTATATATTTTTTTTCTCCCAAACATATCTGATATCTTTCCACCTAAAATGGATGCTGGTATGCCCACAACAGATGATAATGTAACTATAACTCCAGTTGCTGCAGCTGTCATTCCAATTTTTTGAGTAAGATATAATGCGAGAAATGGTACTACAAAATCTCCAAGTCTGTTAATGAGTGTAGCAAAACATATCACATACATTTCCTTTGGTAATCCTTTATAATTATTAATGAAATCTTTCATTTGTTATGCCCCCTTTCTTAATATATTTTACCTATAAAATCCTTAAATTTCAAAACATTCCTACTAAATAATTTTTATATAAATTACCATTTTAATGCTATAATTTTATCTATATTTCAATATTTTAGTCAAATATGATTATTATCTTTTTATTTATTGGATCCTATTTTATGACATTTGCATTAGAAGTATTAGGTTAATATTTAGAAGAATATATAAAGAAGCTAATAAACTTTATAAGGAATTAATGAATATATAAATAGTTATATGATACTGTCTACATCAGAAGCTATCACTATCGGATTTTAACCTGATAGTGATAGCTTCCTCTCCTTTAAACTAAGCAGTAGTTAAAATTTCACAAAATAGTTCATCACAGATTTTTCTTTAAATCCACACGATTTATATAAATTAAGTGCCCTACTATTTTTATCAGCTACATCTAATTCTACTTGCTTTATATCTTTTTCACTTATTAATTTTAAAGCTGCCTTTAGTACTGCTCTTCCATAGCCTTTTCCTCTAAACTCTGGTAACACGCCAAAACCCAATATGAAAGCTGAGTAATCATTATATTCAATATGAATTTTACCTATGACTTCATTGTCTAATTCAGCTATATAGGCATTTTTTATTCTTGATTCATCTTCCTCAATTTGTTCAGTTTCTTCTTCAGCTAAAACTTTGAAACTTTCATTTTCCTCCTTATCAGAAAAATAAATCAAGTCTTGTCTTGATAATTCCTTCTTATCTGATGCCTTTGCTTTTCTTAAATTAATAGGAAATAAATTTTCTAAAAAATGCTGACTTATTAATTCCATCCCATATTCAGAAAAATCGTATTCTCCTCCTACTGCTTTTATAAATTCATTTCCAGATTTAGATTTACCATCTGTTAATAATAATATCTTCTTAAAACCATTCCTACTACATTCATCTATTGCAAGGTCAAAGAGTTTTTTAAAGATACCTTTTCTCCTCCACTCTGGATGAGTCATTCCATTAAGCTCAGCTATATTTCCTCCAAAACATGAAATTCCAAGATAAGCAACTAAAACATCATCTACATAATATAAAAATTCATTTAATCTCTTCTTTGATGTTTCTGAATTTTTATTCATTTCTAATTTAAAGTCTACTTCCAACTTTAAATTTACTTTATCCTTTGAAGTTATGATTTCTTGAAGTTCATTTATATCTTTATATTCTTTTTCACCTATATATTGCTTCATAGTTATTATATGATTTACTTCTTTCATTTTAAAATCTCCTTTTTGCTTGCTTTTGAAATTTTTAAATTTTTCATAGATTTTAATTTTAAATTCTTCATTGCACATCTCTCCTTTTTGATTGCTGATCTTATCATGTACTATTGATATTCCTGAATATCTAAAAATGGACAGAAAAATCCCGCAGACACAAACCTATAAATGGCTTCTATCTACGGGCATTATAAAAACAGGCAAACCTGTTATGATATTCATCCTTAATAGTACACATATTTATGAAAGGTTATCTAAATTCTGCGAAAATATAACACAAATAAAAGCTACAACTACCATAAGAATGTATTTCCGCTCATATTTAGTTTTAAACAGCAATCACCTTTACACTCTTTATCATATTACCATTTCTCCTTTCATAAGACTTACTATATTTTTACAATAAATCCTTCAATAAATTAACATTATCATATGCAAAAATATTTGTCAATTAATTCAAATTTATTATTCTATTCTTCATTAAAATTAGTAATCACATTTTTTATGCAAAATAAAAAAAGATAGTTATTACAACTATCTTTTTTGCTTACCTCGCAACGTCCTACTCTGCCACACAGTCTCCCAT
>NZ_JBJIAB010000084.1:0-4069 GCF_045310795.1 Candidatus Clostridium helianthi | reverse complement strand
GGTTTTTAGCGAAATTATTATATCACAAAGGAATGGCTTATTTATTTTTTACAAATTTTGTTTACTCAACAACCTATAATAGTATAATTAATATCATGATTAATATTATAAATTATATGAATTAGTATATGAGGAAACCATATGAAATGTATGCTTAAACTATATTAAACTAATATTTTTGCTAATATAGTTTAATAAGTTATGAGCTTTGATATTCTTGGGTATTAGTACATATAATACTTGAAGAAATCGATTAATAAAGTGTTGTAAATTTGAATCTAGAGTATTATTATAAGTATACAAAACAAATTTAATTTATGAAAAAATAACGAAATGCCTAAGTGAGGCATTTATAAAATATAAAATTTAATATGCAGAGGATGTGGTCAAACATTGATGATCAATACTCATAAAATTATGGCAGAAAATATTATAAAATATGCTAATACAAAGAGTATTTATTTAATTAATAATAAAAGATTTATATGGGGGAACGTGAAACCTGATTGTGCGCCTAAATATAAATTTAAGAAACATTATTTTAATGAAAGTATAGATATGATTATTGAAAAGATTATACATTTATCATCATTATCATTGGAAGAAATATACTATGATATGACAATTGGTAAGTTTAGTGAAGAGCTTGGAGTAATATGTCACTTTTTATGTGATTTTTTCTGTGCACCACACTATTATAGATGGGAATTTAAGAGTACGAGCGCTGTAAAACATCATATGATGTATGAGAAAAATTTAGCTAAGGTAGCTAAGTCGTTTGATCCGACAGGAATTATAAATACACATGTAGATTCAAGTAATATAGAAGAGTTTATAATGCAGCTACAGAAGCAATATGATGGAACTATAAATTATTATAATGATTTAACCTTTTCGTATTATGTTTGCGATAGCGTATTAAATATGATATTGAACAATGTGTTTATCAATGAAAATAAGGTAATTAAAGTAATTTAATTTCTTAAGATAAGAAATATTTCAAAATGGTTGAAAAATTATTTTGAAATATTTTTTTGATTTTGTTAAAAGGTATAAAATTTTATAAAGATATTATTTAATATAAACAAAAATCATAATGTTAAAATAAAATTCTTGAACACATGTTTAAGTATTGATATTGTTATTATATAGAAAAGGTTAAAAATAAAGCGGTTTAAATTAAAAAAAGTGGTCAAAATATAAAAAAGTAAAATTTCATAGTAGTGAGTTTTCTGGAGACTTCTGCTGCTTATCAAGAGAATAGGCACTTTTGAATAAATAATTTAATTAAGCTTGACATAAAAATATAGAAATATGGTAGAATTATAAATTATAGCAATTAATTAAAATTTAACAATGTGAATATAATTTTAAAATTGATTGTTAATAAATAGACTAATCATAATTAATAAAAGTCTAAATAGTAGTTATATAATTTAGTTTGATATAAATATTATAGGGTCGAAAAATATAAAAGTATTGAAATAGGAGAAAGTAGATATGGAAAAGCATAAAAATATATCGATGGCAGTTATCAAAAGGTTGCCTAAGTATCATAGATATCTTGAAGAACTTATGAAAAATGAGGTGGATAGAATTTCTTCAAAAGAATTAGGAGAAAAGATTGGCTTTACTGCATCACAAATTAGACAAGATTTAAATTGTTTTGGAGATTTTGGACAACAAGGTTATGGATATAATGTTAAGGAACTATATACCCAAATTAGCGCTATATTGGGATTAGACAGAGGTTATGAAGCTGCACTGGTTGGCGCTGGAAATATAGGGCAAGCAGTTTCGAATTATTCTAGATTTGAAAATTTAGGATTTAAGATAACAGCAATATTTGATGCAAATCCTAAATTAATAGGAATGAAAATCAGAGATGTAGAAATAATGGATATAGACGAAATGGAATCAGTACTAGAAGAACATAAAATAGATATTGGTATAATTTGTGTTCCTAGAAAAAATGCGCAAGTTGTTGCTGATGAATTAATAAGGGGTGGAGTAAGAGCAATTTGGAATTTTGCACCTGTAGATTTAGTAGTTCCAGATCATGTAAAAGTAGAAAATGTGCATCTAAGTGAAAGTTTATTGACTTTAATTTATTTGTTAAATGAGAGTGAAAGTTAAAAATATAATAAACATATGCAATATATTATTTAAAGCTTGTTCAAAAAATAACAGATCAAATATATATATTTGTTTTTAGAAATAGATTTAAGAAAAATTCATGCAAAAGCTTTACATGAATAAAGTTTTCTTCTCTGTTTGGCATGAAAATAGATATATACCTTTGATCAGTTATTTTTTTCATATACTTAAAAACTTATATTAATAACGCAATATTTTATTGCAAATAATCTAGGAACGTATTATAATTTTAATTGAGGCGTGAAGTCTTGATATTTTTTTAAACTTATTTGTTATATTATTAACAATTAGGATAAAAAATATAAAAAATAGTGTGAAAATTAAAAAAATAAGCAAGTTTGAAGGAGGTCCTTAGAATGGAATTAAAAAATGTTATTCTTGAAAAAGAAGGGCATTTAGCTATTGTTACAATCAATAGACCAAAGGCATTAAATGCATTGAATTCAGAAACACTAAAAGATTTAAATGTTGTTTTAGATGATTTAGAAGCAGACAACAATGTGTATGCAGTTATAGTTACTGGTGCTGGTGAGAAATCTTTTGTTGCTGGAGCAGATATTTCAGAAATGAAAGATCTTAATGAAGAACAAGGTAAAGAATTTGGTATTTTAGGAAATAATGTCTTCAGAAGATTAGAAAAATTGGATAAGCCAGTTATCGCAGCTATATCAGGATTTGCTCTTGGTGGTGGATGTGAACTTGCTATGTCATGTGACATAAGAATAGCTTCAGTTAAGGCTAAATTTGGTCAACCAGAAGCAGGACTTGGAATAACTCCAGGATTTGGTGGAACTCAAAGATTAGCAAGAATAGTTGGACCAGGAAAAGCTAAAGAATTAATATATACTTGTGACCTTATAAATGCAGAAGAAGCTTATAGAATAGGTTTAGTTAATAAAGTAGTTGAATTAGAAAAATTGATGGAAGAAGCAAAAGCAATGGCTAACAAGATTGCAGCTAATGCTCCAAAAGCAGTTGCATATTGTAAAGATGCTATAGACAGAGGAATGCAAGTTGATATAGATGCAGCTATATTAATAGAAGCAGAAGACTTTGGAAAGTGCTTTGCAACAGAAGATCAAACAGAAGGAATGACTGCGTTCTTAGAAAGAAGAGCAGAAAAGAATTTTCAAAATAAATAATTTTTTAATAATTAGTTAAAAATCTATTAGAGATTTATATATAGTTTGTATCAAATAGGTTTAATTAACAAGGAGGGTAATTTAATGAATTTCCAATTAACTAGAGAACAACAATTAGTACAACAAATGGTTAGAGAATTCGCAGTAAATGAAGTTAAGCCAATAGCTGCTGAAATCGACGAAACAGAAAGATTCCCTATGGAAAACGTTGAAAAAATGGCTAAGCTTAAAATGATGGGTATCCCATTTTCTAAAGAATTTGGTGGAGCAGGCGGAGATGTTCTTTCATATATAATAGCTGTGGAAGAATTATCAAAAGTTTGTGGTACTACAGGAGTTATTCTTTCAGCGCATACATCATTATGTGCATCAGTAATTAATGAAAATGGAACTAACGAACAAAGAGCGAAATATTTGCCAGATCTTTGTAGTGGTAAGAAAATCGGTGCTTTCGGATTAACTGAACCAGGTGCTGGTACAGATGCTGCAGGACAACAAACAACTGCTGTATTAGAAGGCGACCATTATGTATTAAATGGTTCAAAAATCTTCATAACAAATGGTGGAGTTGCTGAAACTTTCATAATATTTGCTATGACAGATAAGAGTCAAGGAACAAAAGGAATTTCAGCATTCATAGTAGAAAAGTCATTCCCAGGATTCTCAATAGGAAAATTAGAAAATAAGATGGGGATCAGAGCATCTTCAACTACTGAGTTAGTTATGGAAAACTGCATAGTACCAAAAGAAAACCTACTTAGCAAAGAAGG
>NZ_JBJIAB010000083.1:0-4203 GCF_045310795.1 Candidatus Clostridium helianthi | reverse complement strand
CGTGATTAGCTCAGTTGGTAGAGCACCTGACTCTTAATCAGGGTGTCCAGGGTTCGAATCCCTGATGACGCACCATAACAAAGGTTGTTAATTTTATTAACAACCTTTTTTGTTTTAAAATAAATTGTTAAAGAAGTAATTTATCTTCAGTATTATAAACATTTAAGAATAAAAGATTGGGCTAATTTATTAATTAGATAAATATTCAATACTAAGGCTGATTTTATATTTTTAGAATAAGGTTAAGATAGTGTATAATATAATCCATAATATTTAATCGTGCATATATAAGTAATTATAGGTGAATAAATGATTGTAAAATAAAAATAATAATATAAGTAAGAATAAATTTCTTAAAAGGAGTTAAATATGAGTTTAAAGAAAAGTAAAGTGGCTATTATAGGAACAGGATTAGTAGGGTCTAGTACAGCCTTTAGTCTGATGACTCAAGGTGTATGTGATGAGATACTAATGATTGATATAAACGAAGAAAAGGCTCTAGGAGAAGTAATGGATTTAAACCATTGTATTGAGTACTTGAATAGAAATATAAGAATTGTCAGGGGAAACTATGAGCAATGCGGAGATGTGGATATTGTAGTAATAACAGCTGGTGCACCGCCTAAGCAAGGGCAAACTAGATTAGATACACTAGAATTATCAGCTAAAATAGTAGAATCCATTGTAAGGCCAATAATGAAGAGTGGATTTAAAGGACACTTTATTGTCATTTCAAATCCAGTTGATATGATAGCATATCATGTTTATAAGATATCTGGGTTGCCAAAGAGTCATATTATAGGTACTGGTACTTCAGTTGATTCAGCAAGACTAAAAAATTTCATTGGAGAACTATTAAATGTGGATCCGCGTAGTGTGCAAGGATATTCTATGGGAGAACACGGAGATTCACAGATGGTCCCATGGTCTCATGTTACAGTTGGAGGAAAGTCATTCTACGAGATATTAAAAGACAATAAAGATAGAGTAGGAGAAGTTGACTTAGATAAACTAGTACTGGAAACAGCGAGAGCAGGTTGGGAAGTGTACAATAGAAAAGGAACAACGTATTATGGTATAGCAACAGCAGCTGTAGGAGTCATAAAAGCGATAATAAATGATGAAAACAGGATAATGCCAGTATCTACATTATTAGATGGCGAGTATGGAGAAAAAGATGTTTTTTGTGGAGTACCTGCTGTTTTAAATGCTGATGGGGTTAAAGAGGTAGTGGAAATTCATATGACAAAAGAAGAGTTGAGCAAGTTTAAAAAATCTATAGAGTTAATAAAAGAATATACCGAAAAAATAAAATAAATTTTATTTCTAAATAAGTGTTGACATAATAGATAATACTATGTATAATAATATCTTGTTGAGACAAGTTTTCGACAAGATATTATAAAATAGTTCTTATAAAGATTATTTTATAAATTTAAAGTAATAGATGAAGATTGTATCAATTACTGATTAAAATCTCGTGATGATGGCATAGAGGTAACACTCCTTCCCATTCCGAACAGGAAAGTTAAGGTCTATAGCGCCGATGGTACTGCATGGGAGACTGTGTGGCAGAGTAGGACGTTGCGAGGTAAGATGGTTCACTAGCTCAGTCGGTAGAGCACATGACTTTTAATCATGGTGTCCCGGGTTCGATTCCCGGGTGAGCCACCAATTACTTTATTAAAAGTAATCTTATTGAAAAACTTGCTTAGTATTTATATAAATAAAAGAGTTTTACTGAAAGTAAAACTCTTTTTTCATTTGCCTTATCAAAATTTAAAACATACTAGATTACAAATTTATAAAGTAAATAACATTAACGTAAATATTCATAGACATTATTAATTTACCATATAACTGTTTAGAAGGATTTAAACTTATGCGAGATATCCTTTTTTATAAATAAGAAAAACTTTCTTAATGATTGAATATCTTCCTTAACTGATGAATCTTCATTAGATGCAAGGTATCCATTGTTAAACATAGTAAGGGCAAAGAATAATATTCCTATATTAATATATAAGTCTTTTATATCAGCAATGAATAAATTACTGATTCCTATAAAATCTAAACTACCCCCATAAAAAATCTTGTCAATTAATGAACATGTAGCACCACAGCATACAAAAATAAAGCACATATCAGCCCAAAAATCCTTGTTTCCTTTGTATAAATAATATCTATATACTTCGATAAAAATAAATATAGCCAATATATTTATAGTTATTAAAATCGGAAAATTAACTGATGCTCCAAATCTAGCATTTAGCCAAGAACCTTCAGTATTAATTATAGGTCGAAAATATAACAAGCTGGATATTATAGGGAAATCATTATTAAACCAAAAGAGTTTTATTAATATCTTTATTCCTTGATCAAATAGAAAAAGAAAGAAAAATAGAATTACAAGTGTATTAGACTTAAACCCATGTTCGTATTTAATTCCGATTATGTAGCTAAATAGACCTACTAGTGCAAATAATATAATTAGTATCATATTAAATAAAATTGTTCTAAGATCATTGATTCTTCCAGTAATAAGTTCGAATAAGACATATATAGCCCACATCAAAGGAAGAATACTTATAGTTAACACTTTTTTATTTTTCATAAGAGTACCTCCAACTGTAATTGTATTACGTTATACTAAAGTGTAACATATAGTAAAAAAAAATTCACTACTGTTAAATAAACCAAATTTAGTTTAATATAGAGATAAGAGGAACACGTACATAATTAATTAAAGTATTGTCAGTTTTGGTCAGGGTATATATTTATAAAAAAAGAGTAAGGTATAAAAAGTATTATGAGATTATGAGAAAGAAGGTATAAATATGTTAACAATTTTAGCAGTATCAGATTCGATAGGAGAAACTGCAAACCAAGTTGCTGTTGCAGCGGCAAGTCAATTTACAGAAAAGGTAGATGTTAAAAGAATTCCATATGTAAAATCTTTAGAAGATGTTGAAGATGTAATGAATATCGCAAATGAGTGCGAGAGTGTAATAATTGTATCTACTATAATTACTGTTAATGTACGGGAGCATTTGACACAAAAAGCAATGGAAAAAAATATATCGGTTATGAATGTATTAGGACCAATAATAAATGTAGCATCAACTATATTAAATACACATCCTACGTACAATCCAGGTGCTATGAGGCAAACAGACGAAGTATATTTCAAGAGAATAGAAGCTATGGAATTTGCTATGCAATATGATGATAGTAAAGATTATAGAGGTTTAAAGAATGCTGATGTTGTATTGATAGGACTTTCAAGAACTTCAAAAACACCACTCTGTATGTATTTGGCCAATAAGGGGGTAAAGGCAATAAACATTCCTTTAATGCCTGAAGTGGGAGTTCCAGATGAGATATATGAGATTGATAGAAAAAAAGTATTTGGATTAACAATAAATCCACTTAGATTAATTGAAATAAGGAAAAGAAGGTTAGATAAGTTTCATAGAATTACGTCCGACATTGAATATGCAGGAGATGCAAGAGTGTTAGAAGAGCTTGATTTTGCAGATAAAATAATGAGGAAAATAGGATGCAAGACTATAGATGTTACAGAGAGAGCTATTGAAGATACCGCTTTAATTATTCTAGAGAAGATAGGATATAACAATAAATAAACTATTAATAGGCAACTAATTTGGAAATGATATAAATTGATATATAAGATAAGTTACAAAAAGCAAGTTTTGTTTACAAAAATATTTGTAGGCGAAATTTGCTTTTTTGTATCAGATGCGCTAAGCTGTTGTACTTAAACATAGTGGAAATAAGGAAGAGTTAGTGAAATATCCTATATTATGTAATATAACTATTCCTAGTGTATCACTAATAGGATTAGAGAGAATTTTATATAAATTTTAGACTATAGTGAATATAAAGTCATTTAATAGGATAATTTAATATAATAAGACAATTATCATATATGTTAATATAATAACCGTCGCTGAGGTACATAAATAACTGCAATTGAACTAAGAAAAGTTTTTTCTAATAGAGTTCAAAAAAATTAAAAAAGTTATTGACAGTATGTAAAACAGATGATATACTGAATAAGTCGCTTGAGGGTGACATAAGTTAATAACTACAATGAGAATTGTAGGAAAGAAAATTGGTCTTTGAAAATTGAACAGAATAAGATAAATACATTTAAGTAAACCAGCAATTTTTATTTGAGTA
>NZ_JBJIAB010000082.1:0-4221 GCF_045310795.1 Candidatus Clostridium helianthi | reverse complement strand
GGGTGATTTTCCTTTTTTAAATAACTTAAAACTAGAAAATTAGCTATTTAGCAAATATGAAATTTGCTCATTTATATGATTACAACTGTGGTTAATAATCATAAAGAATTCCGTATTTGTTTTGATCATGAAGGTAGTTTAGGATATTGGGATAGCATGAATCCAAGCTATACTATTTTTCATAAAGAAAACGAAACATTTTCAAGTATTTGGACGGAATATAATGAAAGTTTTTTACGTTTTTATAGTGATTATCTTGATGATATAAAAAACTATGGAAATATCATGAAGTTTACTCCGAAATCAAATCAGCCTGACAATACATTTCCGGTATCAAGCATTCCTTGGGTGAGTTTTACAGGATTTAATTTGAATGTGTATAATGAAGGAACATATTTAATTCCTATTTTTACAGCAGGAAAGTATTTCAAACAAGGAAATAAAATATTTATTCCTATATCAATACAAGTACATCATGCTATCTGTGACGGTTATCATGCTAGTAGATTTATTAATGAAATGCAAGAATTAGCATTTAGTTTTCAAGAATGGTTAGAAAATAAATAAATATATTTAGATAGTCATGTCTTGATCACATTATTTATGGAGTAATAAAAATAAAGAATAGAAGAAATACCGCATTATTCAATAAAAATGAATTTGCGGTATTTTTTTATTTAAGTACTGCACAATACTTAAAATAATGGGTACAAAAAATGCCCAATAAAGGGGCGTATATGTATGTGATAATTAATATTTGCGGGGTATTATATTACACGTTAATATATCTTAAATAATACGTAATTAAAATATCATAGTCCCAGATTAAATGATTGAAAATGGAGTACTAATCTGATTATGGAGACATCTTTAGGAGTACTAATCTGATTATGGAGACATCTTTAGTTTATGAGTATTTTATGAAATTTTCATGATAAAAATAATAAAAGCTCCCTAAAAATAAGGAACTCAAAAATTAATGGACAAAAGTGTAAATACTTATAAATAAAGAGTAACTAAAAGATAAAAATAACGATCAAGAGGTTTCCTGAAGGCTAACTTCATATAATTCAAAATATTAATATAATTTTTAAATAAGTATTCAAACAATTCAATTCAAACAATTCAATTCAAACTAATATGCTAAGTAGTTTGGGGATTTTGAAATTTAAGATGTAAAAGATAATTGACCACTACCAGCTATTATGACTTTATAACCATATTGCATAGGATTTAAGACATATTGCAATGAGTTTGGCTCAAAGCGTATAGATTGTTCCATTATCAGGTCTTCGTTAAGTATGGTGATAAAAGTCCTGCCACCAGAAACATTTCGAACTTTATACGGAACATTTGGAAGTAATTTTAAATCCTCAATACTATAAATCCCCTCAGAAAAAGTATTAGTTTGAGCGACAGAAGTTATTGAATTCATGCTAAATGATATAAATAGAAAAATAGAAAATACAATAATAGATTTTTTCATTTGAGTAGCCACCTTTCAAAATTCGAGTGTTATACAAGTAAGCAATTAAATTTATCATGTGGAATTATTAAATAAATATGCATAATGTAGATTTGTGAAGTAAATAAAATATGTTCTTTGAAAACTGAATAATGTGATATTTAAAAATCTGTTATAATATTTAGTAAACAAAAGAAAGTTTATTTAATAGATATTATGAAGGTTAAGGTTATGATAAAGAAAGAAGATATGCCTGTTTGTGATGTTGCCACAACTGTACAGATATTGGGCAGTAAGTGGAAACTATTAATTATAAGAGATTTAATAGATGGACCAAAGCGAAACAGTGAAGCAATGGGGACATTTGTATAAAGAGCGATTATAGAGACTTTTTTGTGCGTACTGTTCATATAAAAAAAGTCGTTATATAATAGTTTTATGAAGGAGCTGATATTATATGAAGACAGTTTTAGAAGTTATAAAAGAAAGAAGATCTATAAGATTTTTCAAAGAAGAACAGATAAAAAAAGAAGAGTTAGAGAAAATTTTAGAGGCTGGTTTATGGGCGCCGTGTGCAGGAAATCTACAAGCGGTAAAATTTGTTGTAGTTCAAGATAAGAGATTAAATGATGAATTGGGAAAGATAAATAGAGAACTTTTCGGAGCTGCAAGGAGAAACGATAAATCAAGTGGAAGTATTGCTGATGATGATAGTATTAAAAGTGCTTTTTATAAAGCTCCTGTAGTAATTTATTTATTTGCACCAGATAATTATCCTTATGCAATTCATGACTGTTGTGTTGCAAGTCAAAATATTATGCTTGAAGCAGCAGAAATAAATATTGGTTCTGTTTGTATTTCAAGAGGAGAAAAAACATTTGAAACTGAATTAGGTAAGAAAAGTAAGGAAAAATGGGGATTAGATAGTACTTATAAATGTCATAGTATCATTCCTCTTGGTTACATATCTAAAAATGGTAAACCACAGCCAAGGAAAGAAAATAGAATTATTTTTGATTAAAAAGATTTATTTATTGTTTAAAATTTAATAACGTATTTAAATATCACATTATCATAGTAATAGATAGATAATGTGATATTTTTTATGTACAGTTCTACACAATAGTAGATTGTGTAGTAGACAAATTATAATTTCTCGGTGCATACCCATTTTTGAAAGTCGCCTTGACAAAAAAATAAAAACGAGATAATATAGTTGATAATATCAATTAATTTGGAGGCGTGGTATGAATAAAGAGGAAACAATTAGAAAAGAGATAAGATTAATTGTGAGGGAATTGGGTTTATTAAATTACAATTGCTTTAATTCAGGCTTGACACTTGCACAAGCACACATATTAAACTACCTAAGGCAAAACGGAAAGACTCCTTTTAATGAATTGTTGATAAACCTGGGTATTGATAAGGCTTCACTTAGTAGAATAGTTAGTAATATGGAAGCAAAAAATTACTTAGAATTGAAAAAGTCTGAAAGTGATAAGAGAATGAGAGATATTTGCCTTTTACCATTGGGTTTGACAACTATTAATGATGGGGATTATAAAGCAAATACATTTATGAATGAAATTTTAGATTTAGGAGATAGCGAGGATATAGACGATATTGTTAGGGCATTTAAAGTATTTCGTATTCTTGCATTAAAAAACAATCTTAAAAAGAATGATTCTAGAATTTTGATTGAAAAAATTTCAGAAAATTATATGGATGATGCAATAAAATTAGCAACAGAAGTATTTTTTAATGAGCAGGGTATCCCAGTAGAATCAATTGCAATTGATGCTAATTTAAAACCAATCTGGTGGTGTGCAAGAGTAGGTGAAGACGTTATTGGGGTTGTTGCAACATGGAAAGAAAAAGATAAATGGAAATGGGGAAGATTTGCTATTGATAAGAGACTGCGAGGTTTAGGTCTTGGTCAAAAAATGGCTATCCATTCATTAAAAGAGATTTTTAGACAATATACGGACGAGTTATATATTGAAGCAAGAGAAGTAACCGTAAATATGCTAATAAAATTTGGATGCAAAGTTATTGGAGAAACAGAAGATTTTTATGGGGAGCCCATAACACCAATAGTATTAAATAAAGAATTGTTTGATGAACATTTGAAAAGTTATATCTAACATATAAAATTATTTGAAATAGAATCAAAATAAGAATAGAGGTGTTTTATATGAAAACAGAAAAAATTATACTTACTCTTGTTTTAGTTGTTATTTGTATTTTGATAACACAGATTTTTCTTGCTATGGCAGTTCTCATGCTTTGTGAAAATACTAATAGCAGAATAGAAATTTTTGCATATGTTTCAAGTGTGGCGCCTGGAATTATCTTAGGTTTATTTTTAGGTAAGCTATTTGAATTATTAACAGGAAGAAACTTTGGAAAAATGTATTACAGATTCTATTCTTTTGATAAATCTAATAATTTTGATAATGATAATAAAAATGTAGATTAAAATTCAATTAAATTTAGATATATAAATGTGCTTTATTAATGTAGTGATATAGATATTAATTAGTTAGATAAATTCCAATTTATCGTTGAGGTAATTTGTAATGTTCTTATATCATGAATCAATAAAATTAAATAACAAATTGTAAAATCGTATTATTCAAGAGATTGAATTTACGATTTTTTTTACTTCGAAATACTAAAATAGAACTAAATCGCTAAAAGCGACGGCTTGGTTTAGTGATTAAATAAAATTTTATATGGAAAAAATAAGAAGTGAA
>NZ_JBJIAB010000081.1:0-4302 GCF_045310795.1 Candidatus Clostridium helianthi | reverse complement strand
ACTTCACTTCTTATTTTTTCCATATAAAATTTTATTTAATCACTAAACCAAGCCGTCGCTTTTAGCGATTTAGTTCTATAAGAATATTGCGAATTATTAGAACTTCAATTCTACTAATTAATTACATAAATGTTGGGTCCGCCCCATACCACGTTTGCACATCATTTTCATCAGTACAATCATTAATCCAAGCTATTCCAAAAACAAGTTCATGAGATTCAGTTGTTGATAATATGCTGTATCCTATTCCGTTTTCTAAATACCTACTGTCATAATCATAGTTACCAATTCTTTCTCCAGTATCAAAGTAACCAGTATCGCATTCTATTCCGATTGATAACTTTACCTTTCCTTGATAAAAAGCTTGGCATTCCAGTCTTTCTCCTGATTCAGGATAACATTTAACTTTGCTGTATTCCACGTCATCAATTACGCAACAAATCAAATGTGGTAAATTATCACTTTCATATTCTACTGCTATTCTATATCTGCCATCAACATTAGGAAATATAACTGAATCATTATCCAATTTTACAGCATTATATTCTATCTCAATATCATCGATATATATTTTAATAAAACCTAATGGTGTCTTCAAATTATTCATTAACATCACCTCACATGATTCGTATTTATTTACTATTCTGAACCAAATTTCTGTTCCATATAATGATTATTATAACATATATTTCAAAACACCACACAAGCCACTCATATAATAGCTCCCCCACAATTCTTTTACTAGAAATATAGCAGAAAAGTACAAAAAAAAAATAGAGGTCACAAGATTACTCTCATGCCCTTTAAACTATTTTATATCATAAAACCAACTTTCTAACGTATCTTTTAATTCTAAACATTTGCTCATAGGCAAATTTTGAGTTTCAACCCAAATTCCATTTTCATTTGAATTAGGTGTACATTTCTTTTAATTTCTAAAAATCATATTTAAAATTCTTCTTTACAAAATCAGCCATGGGGCTATCCTTATCTTTTCGTATATAATCTAAATCATCATCATAGAAATATAAATATGCTATACTCTTTTTTTCATCAGATGTTCCAATCATACCAAATGACTTTGGATATCTTGCTTCATAATTATCATTTCCCTCTACAACTTTAAAATCATAATTGTTTATTGAGAATTCATATTCAGGAATATAATATTTACTTTTATCAAAATCAGAAACAACTTTATGGTCTAAAAACTTATACTTTTCTGTTAATTTTTCTTTTTCATATGTTTCTTCATCATAGTTAACAACAAGCGTTATTGCATCTGTCTCAAATAATATTATTGAAAAATGATTATATTTATATGATATATCTTTATATTTAGGTAAATCCTCAATAGCAGGCATAAAGTTTTTCGCATTTGTATCAATCTTAGTTCCGCTATTAAGATACCTATTAATGTTTGTTGTATTTGACTTACTAAATCCAATAAAAATTAGTATTAAAACACTAATGATTATAAAAAAATATTTTTTCATTTTTAATCATTACCCCTAAAATGTATTTAATGCACATTTAATTACTATTCTAAACCAAATCTCCATTCCATATAATGATTATTATAACATATATTTCAAGATACCACATAAACTGCTCCTATAATAACTCTCTACAATTCTGTTACTAAGGACATATTAGAAAAGTACAAAAAAATAGAGGGCATAAGATTGCTCTCATGCCCTTTAAACTATTTTATATCACAAAACCAACTTCCTAACGTATCTTTTAATTCTAAACATTTGCTCATAGGCAAATTTTGAGTTTCAACCCAGATTCCATTTTCATTTGAATTAGCATAGATACGAATATCTTCAAAATATTCTTGCACATATTCCATGTCAACTCCAGCAAAACTTCCATCCCCTCTATATCCAATTGGAAGATAATTAGTTCTTACATATCCATTAGTTTTATTTAGTATTCCATCATTAAACTCATTCATATCGCAATCAGTATCTATACCATTTACACATCCTGTTTCCGAATATTGGTGCCCCACTCTATTAGCAAAGAAATTAGAATTTAATTTCCATGGAGTATTATTATAATTCGCCTCCCATAACGGATAGCCAGCAATTCTATCATCCAGGTTATCTGTAAAACTAGTATAAGTATAAATACCAATTTGCATCTTTGATATCTCTTTAAATTTAGCAATAAATCGTAATACAAAGTCCATTAATCCATCAAAATTACTTTCCACATCTAACATTGGAATTAGATCATTTGCTTTATCCTTTATAGCATTATAAAAACTATTAGCCTGAGTTTCTGGCTCACTAGTCCCAACTAAGAAATGATAAAATCCAGTTTTTAATCCTTCGCAATGTGCATTGGAATAATTAACCTCTAAACAGCGATCTTTGAATGTTGTACCTTCTGTAGCTTTAATGTAAACAGCTTCTATTCCTGAATATTTCACCTGTCCAAAATTTATGCTTCCATTATGATTACTTACGTCTATACCTTTCATATATACCATCCTTTCTACTACACTCCCTTTATTATTTATTTTTATATAATAAAAACACTTACTTTTTGATATGCTCCCTTTATAATAGTCAGTTAAAATAATAAACTTGACAGTATGAAGGGAACATATCATTTCCGTAAGTGTTTTTAGTTCATCTATTATTATAGATGATTTCAGTACTAATTTTTTATAGATATTATTTACGATTTCTAAAATTTTTCTATTACTTTTATTTTGCTCCAAGTGAATAATCTGTTAATTTGGAAATAATATCTTCAAAAACTCAAAGAGTCTACAATAAAATGCTGTAGACTTTTTGGGGTATTTTATATACATAAATATGGCTATTGATTATAATATTATTATATATGTTGCGATTCACAATGCACATTCCCTTTGAATTTTTCAATTTTACAACAAATATTTCCGAGGAAATATATTTCCAAAATCATTATGATATATACTTTTCCATCTTAGTGGCTGCCTGCTTTTCTAGCTGCTTGATCCTTTGATAAGATAGCTTTAATTTTTCCTGAACAACATAATATTTTCTATGTTCTATATGAACAATTTTTATAATGTCACTTTCTTCTTCAGTCAATATAGTAAGCGCATTTTCTATCCTTTTTAATTCTCTTTTCTTATTTGATTGCTCCCTATATAAAGCTTCTTTTCTTTCCATTAACTTTTCTGCTTGCTGTTCCACACTTGAAGTAATCTTATAAGTTTTTCCTGTTCTTTCTCCCATCTCTATTCCACTTATCCCTATGATTTCTTCCTCAAGCTCCTGAACTCTTATTTCTATATCTTGTATGTCTGCTAAAATTTCTCTATATCTTCTTACTTTATCTATTGTACTGTTCATATTAACCACCCCTAGTTTCTAAATTTCTAAAAATAAACAAAATTCATTTTGTATATAATAGGTCTCCACATTGAAAATTTGATATATATATGTTGCAATTCACACTGCACATTTCACAATTCACAATTACAGCTAAAATTCTTTTAATATTTTTAGAATTATGCTGAAGAATTATTTTGGCAATATATATATCATAAACAGAGAAATTTGGTACATGTTTGTAACCTCAAAGTTCATACTATTAAGTAGGCATTTTAAAATAAGCTGCTTAGATTCTTAATGAGAGGTTGTTCCACTTACTGCTTGTCACATTGAAAGTGGAACATGCAGTAATAAGTGCAACCTTCAATTTAGAACATTTCAGCGAAATTTTCATAGTCCTATAGAACAAATATGTATTCAATTTCTACTGAGATTTATATAAATTTGATTTTGAACATTATATTATTTCAACATGTATAGCTAGATGAATTTAGCTCAAAAGAAATGGGGAATGATGCCACAATTTTGGTTATTAAAAACCATTACAATGATGCATTTATATGTTATGATGTAATTGTAATCATTCCCAATTCCTTGTTTGCAGAGTGATATTCATATATCACTCCTCCTTACTCATTAGCCTTCTTACTTACTAATCTTTCAAAATTTCCTTATACATCTCCACAAAATAGATCTCAATTTAATCAATTTTTATATTCACACTATGATTTATAGATAAACAATATATACCTTAGACTTATGCAATAACCTACCGAAAGTAAAAACATTGTTATTTCACAGGACTATGAAAATTTCGCTGAAAGTACTAAATTACAGGTTGCACCACTAATACTTGCTCCCAATTTCATTGTGACAAGCATTAGTTAAACAACCTACAATTAAGAGCTTTTAACAGCTCATTTTCAATGCCTGCTGCATAAAAATGTTTCTACTTTCTAATATG
>NZ_JBJIAB010000080.1:0-5300 GCF_045310795.1 Candidatus Clostridium helianthi | reverse complement strand
TCACTAAAATTGAATTAGCACATCATAAATGCTCAAATGGAAAGTTTGGCAATTTATGATATGCTGAATGCGGGTTAAATGAACATTTTCCTAATGATAATTTTTTTTCAACAGAAGTTTCATTAGAGGAATTTACACATGTGCCATTTATATTTAGCCCTGAAATTAGTCGTCTTTATAGGACTGTGAAACATTTTTTAGATGACAGAGGATTAACATTAAATAATATGCTCACTATTAGTGACACGGATACTCAAATATTGCTAACTGCAAAAAACTGTGGTGCATGCTTTTGTAATCAGATAATGCTGAGGCGCATTCAAACTTTAAATGAAACGCAGTTCATGAGTAACCAATTGAAGTATTTTCAGATAAAAGGTATGAATCAAGCTGATAGCATTGATTTAATATATAATAAAAATATTTATTTACCACAATATATGAAATATTTCATTAATATTTTGCAAAAACAATTTTCAAAATATTAAGAGAAATAATATTAAATTAGATAAGATAATATTTATTACTTATCTAATTTTTTCATGTACTTTGTTCCAATAATCTGAAGCTAATTTAATAAAGTCAGCTGTAGCTTTACTTAAATAAACTCCCTTTTTATACATAGCAACAACCCTTAACTTAGGCTTTTGTGGTAAAGAAAAATAAACAACATCCTTGGAATCAACTGCATAATGCTCTGGTAATATAGTGCAGCATAAATTTTTCATTACCATGTTAATTAAGGTTTGGCAGCTTCTTGTCTCAAATAGTAACTTTGGAGAAAATCCTGAATCTTGGAATATTGGATTAATTGCTTCTCTAATGGTACTGTCTTTAGAAATTAATACGAAATTATCTTCTTTCAGTGATTTTAAATCAATATTCTTAAGTGGTTCGCCATAATAGTTTCCATTTGAGGCTAATGGATGACTTGAAGGTATAGCGACTATAATGTCTTCTTTTAATATAGAAACATATACATTATCACTCTTTTGCATATCATCAGAAAGAGTTAGGAAAGCAACGTCTAATTCTCTGCGATTAATCATAGATTCCTGTTCTCGTACACTAAGCTCAATGGGATCTAAGATGACGTTTGGGTGCAGTTTGTGAAATTCTGGATAAACTGATGCAAACATAGAAATACCGCGCTCAGGAGTGAGGCCTATGGATAAATGAGTATTTTTCATGTTAATTAGATCACTAATGCGATTATAAGTTTCTTTTTTAAGTCCAAGCATTTCTTTAGCAGCGCTTATATATATTTCTCCAACTTCTGTCAAGTGCCAGTTTGTTCTGGAACGATAAAATAATGGTGAGCCTAGTTCTTTTTCTAATTTTAATAATTGCTGATTAAGTGCTGATTGAGTAATGAACAATTTTTCCGCAGCCTTTGTTATATTTTTTTCTTCTGCAATTTGCACCATGTATTCCAGTTGTTTTAAATCCATCTTTATCACCTATTCTATAAGTTTTTTTAAGAGTAATCTTATTTTAATTAATTTGATTAATAGTTACTTATTTTATACAATAAAATTAACAAAAAAACAAACTAAATTCTTAGTAAATAATACTTTTAATAAGAATATTAGGGAAAGGGAAAATATTATGAGTAGACAAACTTTTATTAAGATTAATGACTTAGATAATGTAGCAATTGCTGTTAATGCAATTCCAGCTGGAACAGAAGTCATGGATGGTATATTAGCCAATCAAGACATTCCACAAGGTCATAAAATAGCACTCTGTGATATTCCAAAGGACGAAAAGATTGTACGTTATGGAATCGTTTTAGGGTATGCTATTAATCCAATAAAGAAGGGTGACTGGATTAATGAGAATATGTTACAGTTGCCAGTACCTCCATCTGTAGATGAAATGACATTTGCAACAAACATAGTTACAGATCTTCCGGAGGCACCAGTTAAAACTTTTGAAGGATATAAAAATCCTAATGGAGGTTATGCTGGTACTAGAAATATCTTGGGGATTAGTACAACAGTTCAATGTGTAACTGGAGTCCTAAATGTAGCTGTGAAGAAAATGAAGGAACAACTACTTCCTAAATATCCAAATGTGGATGATATTGTACCAATTAATCATGCTTATGGATGTGGAGTTGCTATTAATGCACCTGAGGCTATAATTCCAATTAGAGCGCTTCAAAATCTTGTAAAGCATCCTAATTTCGGTGGGGAAGTAATGGTTGTGGCATTAGGCTGCGAAAAATTAACAGTAGAAATGTTATTAGATGAGGCTGATATAAGTCCTGAAAATGTCATCATTCTTCAAGAACAAAAGGGAATGGATGCTATGATAAATTCATTAATGGAAATGGCTGATAAAAAATTAGCTAAATTAAATGAAAGAAGGAGAGAGACTCTTCCATTATCAGACCTTTGCATAGGAATGCAATGTGGTGGTAGTGATGCCTTCTCTGGAGTTACAGCAAATCCAAGTGCAGGGTATGCGTCTGATATGTTGGTTCAAGCAGGAGCTACAGTAATGTTTTCTGAAGTAACTGAAGTTCGTGATGGCGTTCATATCATTGGTGAACGTTGTATAAACGAAGAAGTAGGTAAAAAATTAGCTGCTGAAATGAAATGGTATGATAACTACCTGTTAAATGGACAAGTTGACCGTAGTGCTAATCCTACTCCAGGTAATAAAAAAGGTGGTTTATCTAACATCGTAGAAAAAGCCATGGGTTCAATTGCAAAGTCTGGAACTTCTCCAATAGTAGAAGTTTTATCGCCTGCAGAAGGACCTACTAAAAAAGGTCTTATATATGCAGCAACACCAGCTAGTGATATTGTATGCGGTCCATCTCAACTTGCATCAGGTATCACTCTTCAAGTATTCATGACAGGGCGTGGTACACCTTATGGTTTAGCAGCTGCTCCTGTAATTAAAGTATGTTCTAGGAATGATATGAAAGATATGTGGCAGGACTTAATTGATGTAAATGCAGGTCCTATAGCAACTGGAGGTTCAAGCATTCAAGAAATTGGAACTGAATTATTCAATAAAATAATTGATGTTGCCAGCGGAAGAGAAAAATCTTGTGCTGAAAAGTATGAATTACATAACGATTTATGTATTTTCAACCCAGCACCAATTACTTAAAGCTCTAATAAATAGTTAAAAGCTAAAAGAGTATTAGTATAAAAGATTAATGCTAATTTAAAATTTCTCAATATATTATTTTCATTATAAAAAAGGTAAATGTTTAATTAGGTAAATAAAAAATAACGGTAATTTCATACGGATTTAACAGGTAATTTTTTGTTATTAGAATAATCCCCCATAGCATTGTATAAAGGTTGCTATGGGGATTATTTATTAGAGGTATTTGGCAAATGGATAAGCATATGGTTATTTGTAAATTAATATGTACAGCAGAAAAACAGGACTTGAATTTTTGGACATCACTTTAGCTGTAAAATTGTTTGCCATACTGTTTGGGAGATTTACCTACAACTTTTTTAAAGGTACGAATAAAGTGAGAATTATTATTGAATCCAGCCATTTCTCCAACTTGCTGCACAGGCAGTCCCTTTTTAAGTAATTCGCAGGCTTTAATTATTCTTCGTTTAATTATGTATTCAGTTATTGTAAATCCAGTTGCCTTTTTAAATAAGCTTAATAAGTAATACTTGTTTATATAAAAATCTTTCGACAAACTGTCCAAAGATAAATTACTATTAATATTGAGCTGAATATGTTGAAGGACTGGTTGTATTTTTTCAAATTCCTTATTGTTTTTAGAAGAATAGGATTGAATGTTATTACTATACAAGGGGGTAATAAAAAGCAAAATTTCACTTAATATTATTTTTTCATAGATTTCCTGACCATATACTTTATTAACATTGTAAAATTGAGCCTTATTAATTAAGGCAATAAATCGATCCATTTGTTCCGAAGTAAGATGTATACTATGATTGAATTGAGGCTTACGGTTTATAAAACAATCCAAGAGATTGGTGTCGTGAGTGCATAGATCTGTAATATATTCAGGATTAAAGTGAAGTACGTACCTCTTATATGGTGATTCATCTAAGGATATGCTTCGATGAATGTCACTATTGTTAAAAACAAAAACTGTACCTTTTGTTACTGGATAAATTATATCATTCACAAAAAATTCAGCATTATCGGATAAACAATAATTAATTTCAAACATGTCATGACAGTCATATTTATCCATTTTCCAATTCTCATCTGCATTATATTTAATTAGAAGATTTTGTTCTCCTATTTTAGAGAAGTGTAAATTCTTATCCATAGTTTTCTCCTTAAAAGCCTGTTTACTATAAAGTATACTGAAAATGTTAATATATGCAAATAAAAAACCAATTTATCAAAAGAATTAACAAATATTTAGTGATATATTAGGAATTGAACAAAAATGTTTATGTTTAATAATAATAACCAAAGTACAATTTATAATTTTTTAAGAGACAGGATAGGGGAAAACAGCAATATTCATTATAATAATGTATAAACTCATATAAGGAGGACTATATGGAGGCAATAAATCTACAATTACAAATTTTCACACTTACAGCAATAGGTTTTTGTTTAGGGAAAAAAGTAGGTATAAGCAAAGAAACTATAAGCCAGCTTACAAATATCATGTTTGGTGTTATTTTACCTTGCAATATTATTAGTTCCTTTCAGATAGAAATGACAACTAGTATTTTGATACAAACAAGTTTAGCTTTGATTTTTGCGTGTTTTTCTCAATTATTTTATATTTTTATTAATAAGTTTATATATAAAGGATTTGATCAAAGTAAACAGACGTGTATGAAATATGCTACAATTTGCAGCAACGCTGGTTTTATCGGATTACCAATAGCAGGAGTAATGTTTGGACAAACAGGATTATTATTTATGTCAATAGCCTTAATCCCCCAAAGGATTGCTATGTGGTCATCTGGTATCTCAATGTTTACACAAACGAGTAAAAAGGAGGTAATAAAAAAGTTGATTAAATATCCTTGTATTATTGCAGTAGAAATTGGATTTGTAATTATGATATTTAATATTCAGCTGCCTGTATTTTTAAACAACACAGTAAGAGGTTTGTCTGGCGCTACCACATCTTTTTCTATGATGATAATAGGAATGCTTTTAAGCGATGTTGATTTAAAATTAATTTTTGATAAAGATGCAGTTTATTATTCTTTCATTCGTTTGATAGTTATACCAGCATTGTAAAATGGTTCCTATGTCAAGGACATTTTGAAAAAGGCTAGGCAGCTATGAGCTGGTTTCTGTATTGTACAGGAGCC
>NZ_JBJIAB010000079.1:0-6191 GCF_045310795.1 Candidatus Clostridium helianthi | reverse complement strand
CTCTTCTATAGTTGCGTTTTCCATAAGTTGATATACCATTGTAGCAATTATTTCTACATGGGCCATTTCTTCTGTTCCTATATCTGTTAGTAATCCTTTTGATTTTCCAGTTGGCATAGTAAAACGTTGATCTAAATATCTCAAGGCAGCACTTAATTCTCCGTCAGGACCACCATATTGAGTTATTAGCAATTTTGCCATATTAAGATCTTTGCATTTGTTAAGATTCACTGGATATTCTAAATTTTTTACATAGTACCACATAAACTCTTATTCCTCCTCCCTGCTACAATTTTCCCAAGGCCATGGTGTATTTACCCAAGCTTTTGGATTTTCTACATATGCAGATCCAAAGTTTGTTAATGGGCCAAAGTTTTTTTCATATGCGCTAATTAGTTCAGTTAACTTACAAGATACCTTGTTGTAATCTTCTTTAGCGTTTTTATCTTCAGGAAAATTGTCGAGGAATAGGTTTAGTTCTACAGCACAAAACTGATAAACTCTTATACTATTTAGCATCTCTCGTTGGTTCATAATATTATATCACCTCTCGTATTTGATTTTCTTGTATTCAAATTCATATTCATGATCATATTCATGTTCGTGCTCATGCTCATGATGGTCATGGTCACAATCATAGCCTTTATGATCATGCTGTTTTTTATATGGTCTGTAAAGGTCTTTAAATATTGTTCCTTTTACAAAGCCTTCTTTGCAAGAATACAAATTCTCATATTTTTGAGGTAATATATATGCGCGTGCATATTCATATTTTTTTGAATACTCTTTGGAATATTCTTTTGAGTATTCTTTTGATTTACACATACAGTCATCATCGTCGCGTCTGTACATAAGGGTTAACACTCCTTCATTTGTTGTTCATTTATATAAGTATCTTATGCGTATTATGAAATAATGTGATAATTTATAAAATATATTTTGAATTTTTGATATTCATTGTCTGAAAATGTTATAAAGGAGTGCGAAATTAAAATAAAGGCAGTATTTAGAAAAACTAATTACTACCTTCACTTTAATTTTGATAAATATGACCATCAGTAACTGAAACAAAGTAATTGCTATTTAAACCGTATTTTTCGAGTATTTCAGGAATTGTTTTATCATATTTCATTTCATCTATTTTTTCATTTATTGCTTTTGCTAAAGTAATATCATTTTTCCTAACAGCAGCAGCTATTTTACCAGGGGATTCAGGAGTATAATCTGTTGGAGGCAATACTCTCAAATATAAATTATTTCGAAAGATCATGTATGAAGCAAAAATAGAATCGGTTATTGCAGCATCTATTTTTTTAGTACTTACAGCTGATAATAAATCATTTTGATTTTTAAATGAAACTATATCTTTTACGATGCCTTCTGTTTTCCATTTTTGGGCTAGATTTAAAAAAGCTGTTCCTAGTTGTGCACCTACCACAGCATTTTTTAGATCCTCCTTAAAGACAATTTTTGATACTTTAGGGGTAATTATTGCTTCAGATTCTTTATACAATATATTTGTAAATAATGCTTCTTTTTTCCGTTCATCTGTAATATACATTCCATCAGCTACTATATCTATGCTGTCATCTGTATTTAATTGTTTTAGTAAATCGTTAAATGGAATTTGCTTTATTTCTACCTTGTTTATCCCAAGCCTTTTAGCAGCTTCTCTTATAATTTCTGCATCGATTCCAGTAAATTCTTTAGTTTTTGGGTCTATGTAAGCAAAGGGAATATCATTTGAAGATGCAACAACCAGTACCCCTTTTTCTTTTACTATTTCTAATCTATCTTTTGATACTTTATTATTAGATATATTAGCGCCACAAAATATTAATTGAATAATATTCATTGATAACATAATAAAAATAAGCAATTTTTTATGAATTTTCATATGCTAAATTTCTCCTTTTTATTATTATCTTAACTTAACGCGTTGTGCTAATTTTTATATTGCAATTATTGTAGTATAAAAATGCGCAAAATATCCTTGAGTAAAATTTAATAAATTTTAACCAAATGCAAGATGTTTAATTTGAGCTATATGAATAGTATTTCCTGTAATTGCATTTAGTACAAATGATATATTATGAGTAAGTATTTTTAGAGTAATTCTCAGCATTAATCCCCACTTTGACTTAGCTAGAACTCTTGCAATATTAAATTGGCCAGCTAATTGAGAAAAACTAGTTTCAACTCTCCGACGCGCTTTTGATAAAGCGTTACGAAGTCGTTTTTCTAGTGGTGTTTTACTATTTTTTCTCTTCAGCGATAGAAACAAGATTTCTTTTTCTTTAGCTAATGATACTTTAAGCTCATTACCGATGTATCCTTTATCAGCGAGTATCTTTATATTGGTGTTTGTTTGAATGAGTTCGAACACAGCATCTCTATCATCAGTATTAGCAGTCGTTAAAAGAAAATCTGTTATGAAACCATCAGTAGTAATTAAAGCGTGAAGTTTCAATCCAAAATAAGTTTCCTTTTTTGAAGCGCAATAACTATAAGTTGATATGTCCTTGAATAATTTACTAAAGTAGGCTCTTCCGAATTTGCATACTGGGATAGGCATACTATCAATAATTCTAGTATCATCATCACTAAATATTGGCAGACTTGAAAAGTATCTTTGGATTTCTAAAATTACTTTGTATAAATTTCTTTTGGTTCTGTTAAATCTTGTTCTATCGCAAATATTAGGAAATAAATCCGAATAATTTTTTTTAACAAAATAGAACCAAGCTTTTTCAGAATCAATTGTAAGGGCTTCGCCTACGATACTAATTGTTATTATTTCTGAGTCTGAGAGCTTAGATTCAGAAATATTTCTTCTATTTTTGATGGATTCAGGAATTACTTCATTGTAAACATAATCGATTAACACAAACGAAACTATAAAAAAATCTTTTAAATTAGCAATTTTTTCAGTATTATAATAAGTGAACTCTAACATTTTAATCATCTCCTTATTATACTTTTAGTGTTAATTTAATTATAATTGGGATGATTAAATTTTGTTAGAGTTTTTCTTTATTAAATTTTAACTAGCACAACGCGTTAACTTAATATAAAATTATTCATTAAAGAAACTCAATATTAAATCAAAAAAATTCCTATAATTAAGGTAATATTAAGAAAAGGAATGTATAATAAAGGTTGGCAAAGATTTAAATAAAAATTTATGATATAGATATCTAACTTTAAAACTAAGTTTATGTGATAAATTACCGAAATCATAAATATTTTGATTCTTAAAAGCTATGAAAATATCGCTGAAGGTTCTAAGCAGCAGGTTGTACCCACTTTAGCATGCTCCCACTTTCAGTGTGACAAGTTAAAAGAAAATATAGCTGTTAAACGATAATATTAATAGCTAATCCATAATTAGAGAGTTAAGTAACCGATTATTTATCTTATAATGTATTATTTTGTTGAAAAAGAGGAATTTGAAGCTGATTAGCGAATAATAAACAATAATAGATTTGGCTTATAGTCAAACAATAAATGTATGGGGTGAAAGTCACGAATGAGGTGTCTATTAGAAATAAGCAATAATTTCTCATCTTGGGATGATTTTATATCAGCTATAAATGAAAATCCAACAGCTAGACAAATTACATTAGAGTCATGGAAAAGATGTGAGAAGTTAGGAATGAATCCTAACAAAGTTAAATTTGAGTTTTTATCAAGTAGGGATGTTGAAAAAAAGAAGAAGGAAAATTATAAATTGACAGAAATATCAAATTTATATATGGATTCGCTCTCTATGAGTTTAGCAAATATTCCACATACAATTGCGTTATCAGATAATGATGGATGGATCATTGAGTTTAGAGAAAAGACTGAAGAACTGGGTGGAATAATAGAAGGTTTTTCTCTTGGGGTAAATTGGTCAGAAGAAAATGTTGGGAATAATGGGATAGGAACTGCATTGGCACTGGGGCAGCCAATTTTGGTTTATGGGGCAGAACACTATGGTATGCCTGATTGTAAGTGTGGGTGTATAGGGGTGCCAATTATAAATAATGAAAATATCATAGGGGCAATTGGAATAAGTGTTCCAGTTGAACATATGAATCCGGTGAAATTACACTCTTTTATAGCTTGTATAAATTCAATTGAGACAGCTATGAAATATATTAATGATAAATTTAGTAATACCTCAACTGGAATTAATTTAACTGCAACAAGTGAATTAATTGCAACAGCTGTTCACGATCTTAAAAATCCACTATCTGTAGTTAGAGGATTAGGTCAGCTTGGCATAGCAACTTCAGATAAAGCTAGGATGGATAATTATTTTAATAGAATAATTAATCAAGTTGACGAAATGAATGATATGGTAATGGAACTCTTGAGTATATTTAAACCAGAAGAGCTTACACCACAGAAGGTAACTCCTCTAATAAAAGATGTTTTAAACTCTTTTCAGCCTATTTGCAATCATAAAAATATAAAGTTATCATTGGTAGACAATGTAGATGAATATGCGAACATATCAAAAAAGCTTTTAAAGAGGGCAATAGAGAATCTTATAAACAATGCAATTCAAGCAATGGATATTGGTGGGTCAATTGAAGTTACAACTGAAAATTATAAAAATTCCATACTCATTATAATTAAAGATACAGCTGGGGGCATTCCAGAGGAGCTCAATGAAACTTTATTTGAACCGTTTTCTTTTAGAAGAAGTGGAGGAACGGGGCTTGGCTTGTTTATGGTCTATCATACAATTACAAATATTCATAAGGGAAAAATATGGTTTGATACAGAGCTGGGTAAGGGAACAACATTTTTTATGAAGCTGCCAATAACAAGAAATGTTGAAAATGTCTCAGTTAGGCAGTTCGAGTTGATTTAATTAAATTAAGTTTTCATATGTAGATATATTGGATTATGTAAAATTATAATTTTGTAGAAGATATTTGAATAAACTTACAAATAAAGTTTAACATTTTCAGAAACTAACGGTATTTTGATGTATCATGAAAATAATAATAAAACCATATTTTCATGTATCGCTAAAATAAAAAGAAAGTGAAAGGATTAGATTTATGTCAAAAGTATTAAAATTAATAAAGTACTTTTTAGGATTTATTGCACTTACGGGTTTGATTTATACATTTATTTATTATTCTGTGATAAGTAAATTAACTACATAATTAGAAAGTATCTGTAGCAGTGCACAATGCACATTTCACAATGCACAATTATGGTTAAAATTATTGCAAGATTTTTAGAACCATGATTGAGAATTATTTTTGCAACATATATAATAATATTTTTTGAATTTCATTAAGTTAATGTTAAGGTAGTGTAAGTATAATAAAACTTGTAAAAAAGTTTTTTTCATTTTCATTTCTTAAGCAATATAAGGCTATGTTTTAATATAATGTTGAAATATAGCCTTAAAATTATAGATGGGATTGTCAATTATAATACTAAATATATGAAAATTGCACACAAAAAAATCGTAAATTCATTTTCTTGAATAATACGATTTTACAATTTATTATTTAATTTTTGATTCATGATTTATGAATATTGCCTTTTAGTGCACATCCATGTAGTTTTGTTTCTTCATCAAGTATGAAGGATGGTATAATTTTGTTGGTGGATAATATTCATCATGGGTGTAAACAAATCCAAGTTTTTTTAGCAATTGAGCAGATGCTGAATTTTTAGGATTATGTCCAGTAAAAAGTGCATTAGCATTAAGATTTCTAAAAGCATATTCCATTACTGCAAAACATGCTTCTTTAGCAATCCCTTTTCCCCAATACTTCTCTTTTAAATGAATTCCCATTTCTAATATATTGTTCTCATGATCATATGGCCGTAAACCGCAGCATCCTAAATTTTCATTAGTTTCTATTAAATAAATTGGCCAATATTGAATATTGTAATTGTTATAATTTTCTATTTCATTTCTTAGCCTTTGTTGTACTTGTTCTTTTGACATCGTGCCTTCTGCTGTGATAAATTTTGTTACTTCTGGATTTCCCCATAATTCTAAAGCATCACATATATCATTTTCACTCCATATTGAAAATCCAATTCTTATTGATTTTAAAAAGAATTCTTTCATTCTATACGCTCCTATAACTTCACAATATGAGTTGTGTTGATTGCGATGTTGAGACCTAAAAATAGCACATAATTAAAATAAATCTATACTTAATTTTATA
>NZ_JBJIAB010000078.1:0-6382 GCF_045310795.1 Candidatus Clostridium helianthi | reverse complement strand
TTAATATTGTCAACATTTTTCACAAAACTTATAATTTTACATTTCAAATATCTTGTAAACTTGAGTTGTTTTTGTTTTTATCTCTTAGCGACGTTTTTTATCTTAACACTTCTAAATTACTTACATTTTAAATTATTTCCTAATTTTATAAGATTATTCATACTTTTCTCTGCTATATGTCATTATTCTAAATTTTATTTATACTGACACACTAGAAATAGTTTACCAATAGACTTACTCTACTTCACTGTATATATTAATATTTCTTAGAAGTTATATCTTAAATATTATTTTAAAACCAAATCACTAAACATTTTCTCATGTCTCCTTTCTTCTATAATATTTGATATAATCTTATATACATTATTGTATACATCATTTAAGTTTCCAAGTAATCTTCCCTGAATATCTAGAAGTAAGCTTATGCTATTTTTCTCAAATTCTAATGAATATTTTATTAAATCCTGAGCATTGTCTATATGAGGAATTCTAATTTGACTCTTAAATTCATATAAAAGCTTTACAACTTTGTCATATAAGTAAAAATCAATAGTATCATTAAGTTCATAGTTAAATTTCTCTTTTAATTGCTCATAATATTTGATATGTTTAATTTCCTCCTTTCTAATCACTCTTGTAATAATCTCAATATTTTTAGAATTCTTTTCTTTTGCATTTTCTTCAATTTTTTTATATACCTCCAATGCATACTTCTCAATATCAATAAGTCGCTCTATCAAATCATAAATAGTATAATTCATAATTAATTTCTCCTATTATATTTGAATTTATTTTAAAATGTATATCGGCTAAAGCAAATTTATAAAATTATTATCATTATACTTTTCAACTGTAATTAAAATACGTTAACTAATATATTTTTATATTTATTATCATCTACACTGAAACATTATCTATTGCATTTAACTTTTGACAATACTGCGCAGCATCTATACAATATTTATTATGGATAAATTATTAGACAATAAAGAAATTAGTGAAATATTTCTGGAAGTAATATGTAGTTTCTTTGAAAAAGATTTGAAAGCTAAAAATTTTGGAACAGATTCAAATCTATATCATTCCGAAATACACATGCTGCAATATATAAAAGAAAATGAGGGTTTACATATTTCAGCTATTGCAAGAAAACTTGATATTACACGAGGTGCCGTTTCACAAACTATAAAGAGATTAGAAAATAAGGGTTATCTATTTAAGGAGGCGAGTTCTGATAGTAATTCAAAACTAATATTAAAGCTTACAGAAAAAGGTGCGGTGGCGTATAAAAATCATAAAAGCTATCACAATCAATACAATCTTATTATAAAAGAGTTATTGAGAAGTGCTAGCAGAGAAAATAAAGAATTTTTGTATAATTTTCTAAACCAATTTAAAGACAAAATATAAGATACCTTTTCAAGGTATTTTATTTTATATTATATGTATAGTATCTATACATAAATCTATACAGTATTATGGAGGATTAAAATGACTCATAAATCAAATTTTAAATTAAACAGATTTATAATATTAATTATGGCTATTACTTGCGGGGCTACAGTTGCAAACCTATATTTTGTTCAGCCATTACTAACACAAATTTCTACAAACTTTAATATTTCCGAATCTCAAGCAGGATTTATTGTAACTCTAACCCAAATAGGTTATGCCATAGGATTATTTCTATTTGTTCCACTTGGAGATATAAAAGAACGTCGTAATCTAATTATAAAAATGCTTATAGTTGTTGGTATTTCTTTGCTATTAGTTGCTATTTCTCCTAATTACCTAATTTTATTAATTGCTTCTCTGTTAGTTGGATTTACAACAATAATTCCTCAACTAATAGTTCCATTTGCTGCGCATTTGGCAGAACCTTCAGAACGTGGAAAAATAATAGGTAATGTTATGAGTGGACTTCTAATAGGAATATTACTATCAAGAACATTTAGTGGGATTGTCGGGGAAGCTTTTGGTTGGAGATCAGTATACTTCTGTGCTGCATTCTTAATGGCACTTTTTGCAATAATAATAAAAAACTTTTTCCCAACAAGCATACCAAACTCCAATATACCATACGCTAAGCTAATACTCTCCATATTTCCTCTAATTAAACAAGAGAAAACTTTAAGAGAAGCATCTATAAATAGAGCATTGATGTTTGGAGCTTTCAGTGCATTTTGGACTTCTGTTATTTTTTTATTAGGTTCTCACGTTTATAATCTTGGAACACGTGAGGCTGGATTGCTCGGTTTAATAGGGGTTGCTGGAGCTGCTGCCGCACCTTTTGTCGGAAGAATTGCTGATAAAAAAACTCCTAAATTTACAGTGGGAATAAGCATTATTTTTTCTACTTTATCCTATATATGTTTTTTCATTTTAGGATATAAACTTTATGGTTTAATCATTGGTGTTATACTATTAGATTTAGGAACCCAAGCTGGTCAAGTTTCCAATCAAGCAAGGATACATGAGCTTGGTGATGAAGTACGTAGCCGAATTAATACTGTATTTATGGTTTCATATTTTCTTGGTGGATCATTAGGATCATTTCTAGCGCCTTTAAGCTGGCAATATTTCGGTTGGATTGGAGTATGCTCAGTAGGATTTATATTCGAGGTTATTGCTCTAGTTTTTCACTACATCATTTATAAGTAAAAAAGTTCAAACTATATTTCATTAAACCAGTAATAAATTTATTCTTCTATGAGGATATTTCTACTAACCTTTAATATATCGTATGTTATAATAAAACTATTATTATAGCCTACGATATAGCGGTATTTTGCTTTATAATAACATTAAAACTTAGCTTCCTAATAAAAATTTATTATTTTAATTAAGAAGTTTTTTGACTAAAATCATATTTTTTGAACTATATGGTGGAAAAAGCATCTTAATATTTATTTTTGCTCCTTTGTTTAAAACACTTTTTCTATGAGAAAATGTTTTAAAGCTCTCTTCTCCATGATAAGCTCCTATGCCTGCATTTCCAACACCTCCAAATGGCAAATTACTATTTGCTAAATGATTTAAAGTATCATTTATACAAACGCCTCCTGAAGGTATTTCTTCAATAACTCTTTCTTGTGTTTTCTTATTATTAGTGAATATATAAAGAGCCAGAGGTTTAGGCATGCTTTTGATTTTCATTACAACATCATCAAAATTAACAAACTCAATAATAGGAAGTACAGGCCCAAATATCTCTTCCTTCATGCTTTCCGATTCAAATTCTGATACATCTATAATTGTTGGCTCTATAAACCTTTCATGTTCATCATAGGTGCCTCCATAAAGGATTCCTTTTTTATCTCTATCAATTAAATTTTTTATTCTGTTAAAATGCTTATCATTTATTATCCTACCATAATATTCACTAGCTTTAACGTTATCTCCAAAGAATTCTTTTATGGCATTTTTCATTTCTTTAATAAGCTCACCTTTAATATTTTTACTAACCATAAGATAATCGGGTGCTACGCATGTCTGCCCTGCATTTAAAGTCTTTCCCCAAATAATCCTTTGAGCAGAAATTTTGATATTAGCAGTTTCATCCACTATTACTGGACTTTTACCTCCTAACTCTAGAGTCACTGAAATCAAATTTTGTGCTGCCGCTTTCATGATTATCTTCCCAACATTAACGCTTCCAGTAAAGAATATATAGTCAAATTGAGAATTTATCAATGAAATATTTGTCTTAACACTTCCTTCTACGCAACTTATATATTTTTTATCAAATGTTTTTGAAATCATTTCAGTTATTATATTCGAAACATTTAACGAAATTTCAGAAGGTTTTATTACGATGCAATTCCCTGCACTAATTGCACCTATCAACGGCTCAATAACGAGTTGAAACGGATAATTGTAAGGACCTATTATTAGCACACTTCCATAAGGTTCACTAACTATATAACTTTTTCCAGGTTTTAAAAATATCGGTGTTTTTGTTTTCTTAGGCTTTGCCCATTTCTTTAAATTATTAATTGTATTCTCTATACTCAAGTATATGAATCCTATTTCTGTTACATATGATTCAAATTCATGTTTCCCTAAATCAAGACTTAAAGCTTCAGTAATTTTGCTTTCATAATCTTTTATACTTTCTTTAAGTTTTTTTAATTGGTTAATCCGAAATTCTATTTTCTTCGTGGCCTGAGTACCAAAAAACTCTTTTTGCTCTTCAAGGATTTCATTAACATCTTTTAATGTTAATTCAGAACTATTCATTTTATTATCTCCTTATTTTATCTTGTATTCTTAGCAAATATTTCATAATTATAATTTTATCCAAATACTTGTAAAAAATAACTTATGAGATAATTTAAAATTCTGGAGTGATCTCATCTATATGTACTTTCTTTTCTCCATTTCCCAATACCATAAACTGAATCTCAATTTTAAAACCATCTAAGAAGCTTACATCTATATATTCATATTCTTCCTTTTTTTTCTTATTACCTTTACTTTCTATTACTCCCATGCTTAAAGCCATTGGATCATTTGTAAAATGTAATTCATATAAACATTGTTCGATTTTTAGTAATTCGTTTCTAGTAAAACTTACCATATTGCCTAAGTTATCAAAGTTAAAAGTAAACTTGTTAAAAAATTGACTCCATTTCTTGAATATTTCATTCTTTTTTTCTTCTTCTTTATTCCTTACATCACTTTTCATTTTATTATAGGCGTCTACCAAGTTATGCGCTTCCTCTTTCAAATGTTGAAATTCCATTCCAATGTTTTTTATACTTTCCTCTTTAATAGATATTACTTTAACATTGTCATCTATCAATTCCTTCTTATATGTAGCCTTTATATTAATATCTGAAACCTTATTATTTATATCAATTTCTTCAAACTTAACTACTTTAAATTCTTCCATCAGTGAGTCCAATTCCTCTAATGGTGCATTTTCCATTTTAAGTTTAATCTCTTTTAATTCATCTTCATATGATTTCTTGACTGATGCTAACTTAATATGTATTTTCCCTAGGTCTATTATATCTTCTTCAGCTTTATCTTTACTTCTAATCGCATTCTTCAATAGACGTTTTTCTTTCTCTAAACTCTTCTCAATAGAATTTATTTTATCCTTGCATAATTCTATTTGTTTTTTCAACTTTAACAATTCTTCCTGTGACTTCTTTAATTCTTCTTCTCTTTTAAATGCCTCAACTTCCTCTTCACTTGTTACAAAACTCGGAAGTTCTTCTTCTTTTACAGTAAATCTACCTCCATAAGCCTTAACGCATAACCATATAAGTCTTATAAAATGTTGCCTATCTAATTTTTTCCACACATTAAGAAATGTCAATTTTGCAACATCTACTGATTGAGTAAATTCTCTTTTTTGTTCTTCATCCATACTACTTATAATTTCTTCTATATCTTTTGTAGTTTCTTGTAAATCTACAAAAGCTTGTCCATTTATATATTCTTTAGCCTTACCACTAAGCTTTTCATTATATTTTGAATAAATAATATCAGCCTTATGGTTTGGCATTAAGTTTTTATGCACTTTATATAGTTTAGCTGCTTCCTCTATTACCTCTATTGATACTTCGTCCTCTGTTGGACTCTCTAAATTATCATTAATTTTTTCAGCAAGAATATTGAACAACCTTTCATTTAACTCATTTCTTGTACACTTTTCCAATTCCTCTTTTTTTTCGTCTACCAAAGCCCATATTTCTTTTACCTCCGGTTCTTCGAGCACACGATTTTTTCCTATTTTACTTCCTATAAAATTAATTATACTTATAGTTCTTTTCTTAGCCTTTTGTATAATTGGCTTTGATATATTTGTCACATTCATTGTTTCAAGTAATGCAATTTGTTCAATGATGTCATTATCTGAAATTTTTCTAAGTCCGTCAAAAATATTAGGCATATCTGTCTCCTTTGTAAATGAATTATTAGTTATTTTTATCATAGTTCATCTTAACAATGCTATATAGCGAGCATAATAAATTTATATTAAACCTACAATAATTCCCACCTAATTACTATATAGATTCTCAAATGAAATTTCAACCACATAAGTTATAAATAATATAATTAATTCTTTATAAGTTTATTGGTTTTGTGTATCTTGATGATTTTAAAATAAACTTTGATTAATTAAATGTTTTAGAAAACATATGATAATGAAATGCAAGTATTCACTAACACAAATTCTAGCATATTCATCTATATTTTAACAGAATAACCATTATTATTCCACATTATTGATGAGATTCCTATTTTTATATACCTATATATTCACCATGCCAAAATTTGATAAAAAAAAAGATAGCCATTATGACTATCTTTAATACTTACCTCGCAACGTCCTACTCTGCCACACAGTCTCCCATGCAGTACCATCGGC
>NZ_JBJIAB010000077.1:0-7120 GCF_045310795.1 Candidatus Clostridium helianthi | reverse complement strand
TTCACTTCTTATTTTTTCCATATAAAATTTTATTTAATCACTAAACCAAGCCGTCGCTTTTAGCGATTTAGTTCTTTAATAGAATTGCGTAGCAAAAAATATCACGCTATTCATTTATTATTTTGAATAATGTGATATTTAGGATGATTATTTTTTATAAATTTATATAAATATTAATGTTGTTTACTCATATATTCTTTTTTAGTTTTATCAATTGTTTTTCCGCCAATTCCAATATTCTCATCTGGCAATTCCTTAATAGTTGTTAGAAAAAATTCACTTGGAATATGCATTATTTCTGCTGAAACTTCTGTTAATCTTTTAATTAATTCCTCTTTTTGTTCTTTCGTTAACTTTCCGCCTTCTACTGTTATATATGGCATTTGTATCACTCCCTCTTATATGTTATAAAGCACCATTTATATTCTAGTAAATTATAACATATATACAAATATCACACTATTCAATTTTCAAATAACATTTCTATACTTTAATCACTAAAGATAACGCACTTTCTACATATTGTGTATTACTGCTTGCTAAATGTTTTAATATTCCCTAATAAGGTTATTTTTTCATTATCAATAATTATTCCACCAGCATTTGTGATTGCGTATACTTTCTCTCTTTTTTCTTCCAATACCTTATTAATGTATTTATTCTGAATTTCAGTTTCTTTATAGTGAACCTCAATATCAAAATCCTTAATCAAATTTAGTCCTGTATTGTATGTAAATATTTTATAATCTTCATCTGGAGTAATGTGATATTCTGATATTTGAATCATTGCTCCTGCACTACTGCCAATAATGATACCTGTAAAATTTTCAATATCATCAATAAGATTAAACTCTTTAAGGCGTAACATCATTTTATCTGGCAGACCACCAGTAAAAAATATTATGTTAGCATTTTTTATTTTAACTTTCGCATTTTCCTCTGTATCTTTAAAATAATTTATCCAATTTATATTTTCTTCTTTAATTCCGTGATTTAAAAATGGAGCAACAATACTTTCATAATATCTACCATTATTCTTATTATAGGCATTCTGCCAATCATTATCACTACTTATATTTTCGCCAAATGAAAATGGTATTATTAAAACTTTATCATTAGAATTTATATATTTCGATACTATATCTTTTGCCCAACTTTCATGAAAGTTATATAAACTAAACAACATATTTACCATAAATATCCCCCTTATTAATTCAAAACAATTACTACTATGTTTTATACTAGTATGCCGAACTATTCCTAACTAAACTTTTCATGCCATTGCTTTTTAATTGGTTTAAAATTCTTTTTTGAAAGTTCAATATTACCTTTTTCTATATAATTTTTCTTGCATCGATTCCTATAGAGCGATTAAATCTTTCATCCAAGTAATACAATTGAGCACACTTGCTACACTTATATGCTTTCATAATTTAATCCCCTTTGTTTTAGAATTGCGCATAAAAAAATATCGTAAATCTATTCTTAGTTTTATGAATAGTACGATACTCTAATTTACTATTAAATTTTCAGATATAATAACATATATAAGTAACTCTACGAATTGGAATTTATCTCTTCTTACCTTTTTTATTGTTAGCAACAAAAATGCATAAAAAAGTAGCACCTATCGCAATCCACAGGGCAATATTCATTTAAATCCTCCTCTCAAATTACTATTCATCTTTTAGTATTATAGCATATTTTGTAAATATCACACCATTCAATTTTCAAAGAACATTTTCATAATCTACTAAGTTAAATCTACATGTAATGCATTAACTATTTTTATCTAATCTACAAGCCCATATCCTATTATTTTATGATTATCCATTCCTATAAACACAAAAATATTATTAGGAACATAATTAACATCTAATATAAATTCAACACAATATGCATCCTTTCCCCAATAAGACTCATCAGTAAGTCTAACTCCTCCTGTTATAGTTTTTATAGAAATTTTGCTATCTTTCCATGTTCCTTTTACTTTCTTTTGGGTTTCTGAATCTAATTGATTAAATGCAATTTCTCTAATATCTTGTTCTGATGAACTTATATCCCTACATTCTTTAATTCCTGCAAACTGTTCTCCCAAAATGCTCTTTAAATCAGAAATGATTTGCTCATTCTTTCCAATATACTGAACAATTATATTTCCCTTTTTATAGAAGTGAGGATATGAAATCCAACTAACACTTTTTGATTTTTCTTCCCCCCATGGTTCAGTAATTGTATATCCAAATCCATCTTTATTAATATTTAGTGAGTCTTTTTCCATTTCTTTATTGCTATTATATATATATACGACTAATTGCTCATTACCCAAAGTTATTATTTTTCTTGTAGTTGGTAAGAAATCTTCACCTGCATCTTTCACTTCTAATTTATATCCGTTTAATTTCAAAATCCTTGTAAAATCATCAATAGTCGTGATTTTTTCACCACTTTCTGAATTTGATGCATTACTTTGCTCAGCTTGAATCCATGCGCCATCAAAACCTATGTTATATCCATCAATTGTTGTATTTTGGGCCATAGCACCACTAGCAGATAAATAATACCACTTATCTCCATATTGCAGCCATCCTGTTTTCATATATCCGTTGTTATCAAAGTAGTACCACTTTCCGTCAATCTCTTTCCAACCTATTGACCATGAACTACCATCTGTATTCCACCATCCATTAGAATCCTGTTTCCATTCTGCATTTGCGACTATTTTATTTAATGTAAGTATCGAAGTTACTGCTAATGAAGTCGCTATTATTTTACTTAAATTTTTCATTTCCACTTACCTCAATTTCATTTTTTATTTATACATAATAATTTACTATTATTCATTAGATTATAGTGTTACACAACACTTATTATAACATTACTTACAAAATATTACATACACTATGCATGTATCGCTCTCTATTTTTAGGCCTTTTATTCTAATGTAGAGGGTAACACATTACACTGAACTATAATTTTTTAGCTTTTATTATTCCTTTATTTTTATAAAATACATTAAACCATTTGAATCACTTAATATAATTACTAATATATTTAGTTGCAGTACATATATATGCTCTGATAGCATATAAAATTTTGTGCTTTAAAAATTATGTAGGCATGCTAATATCAACTATCATGGCAAAATAAAAATACCAACTTTTCCTAAATAGAAATGTTGATATTTTTATTTTGGCTGTGTCTTAATATTATGTTGAAATATAGCTTGAAGAAATTATAGCTTAGATTGTCCACCTATAATACTCAATATAAGAACATTGTGTATTATATCTAAATCATGCAAAAAAACATTGCAACTTCTAGATGATCCTGTAATATTTCAATTTAGTCTTTACTTGTATTAATTGTTACTCATTGATTATTACGGTTTAGTTTTGCTGGCAATGCCCAAACAAAAAGAGCTGTGGCAGGTCCAAAAACAAAAAAGCCATCAATCAAAAATCTGTATTCTTTTGCAATATTTAAACCATCTATCATTAAAGGACCAACAATACTAAATAAAAAAGCAATTATAACCAAACTAACTCTTCTGCTTATTTTACCACGTATAAACTTTTCTATATTTACTTTTAAGCAGATATTAAAACATATTAAAAAGGGTATTACATATGTTGCAAGTGCTAAAAAATAATAATAACTTTTCATAAAAATAATCTTCCTCTCAATAAATAAAATAAATTAATAACATCTCATCCTAATTATAACATTTTCCCAAATACTAAAATCTACGTTTTTTACTTACTACCTCATAATTTACTATCACGTTTTATTTTAGAATTGCGTAACAAAAAAATATCACAAATTCATACTGAATAATGTGATATTTCAATCTACTATTTATTTTTCCTATGTATACTGAAAGAAAACTGTGAATTAACTCAATCACACATTATTCTCGTTCATAGAACTATATTCCTAAATTACTTATTTGGCTCAGAATCCCATCCATTTAACTTACTATTTCCATTAAAAATAAGTTTCTGCTCACTTAAATAATATACATCTTCATCTGGATAATATGCCATATCGCCTTCTTCTTTAGTACCAACATCCAATATTTCCAATGTTTCATTCCCGGTATTTATGAATTGATGTGCTATATTTTTTCCTGCAGTTTTAGCAATAAAGTCTCCCTTTTTTATTAAATATTCTTTACCATCCATCCTCAGAGTTCCACATCCACTAATAATCATAAAAAATTCTTCTTGTTTTGTGTGGCTGTGATATTTAGCACTTTTAGCTCCTGGTAATATTCTGTCAATATTTATATAAATTTTCTCACTACCAGCTGCTTTACCCAAATATGAAGTATTAGCTTTTCCTAGAAAATCTACTGTGTATTCATTAGGCAAATTATTAATGTTTAATATATTAACCATTATTCAAAACATCTCCTTTACTTTTAATATATTTAATATGATATTATTATCCTTGAAATATTATATCAAATCTAGTTTTATTTTCTTTAAGAACATCTTTTTTCACTTACTACCACGTCAAATCTACAGATTGTGTATGCTGTTATTCCATGGAAGTAATATCACATCTTATTTCTACTACCTTATCTTCTGCATTCCAAAATTCAATTGTTACTTTTTTTTCATGATCTACATATCCAATTACTGGCGAGCTAGGCATTTGTTCCTCATTCCTCTTATAATAGTTAGTACCATAAGCATTAATCACATCATCAACTGAGTTCCCTAACCCAATACCTTTACTTGTCTTCATATTACTGTTGGTTTCACTGTTAATAATAACTCTAATAATTTGTTTCTGTTTATTTGTAGCAATTTCTAAACCATCACTTAGCTTATAGTAGTCAAATAGTGCATTATCAATTTTTTCAAGATTTGTCCCATATTTTTGTATAAATTCCTTACTATCAATACTCTCATACATTTGAATGCCATCTATATTTTCTTGGCCAAGAGTCGTTGTTTTGGTAAACATAAAGCTGCTTGACCTTTGGAAATATTTATAAGCACCAAATATAATACAGCAAATTAAGAGAAACATAGTAATGATAATTTTAAATATCTTCTTTATTGAGAATTTTTTCTTTATAAATCCTAAAGTAAGAACTGTGGATGTTAACAAAAATATACTTATTATAATTCCGATAATACTCAACGTTGATTCTCCTTATTATTACATATTTGCACTTGTTCATTAGATTATCGTGTTACACAACACTTATTATAACATCACTTACAAAATATCACATATTCTATACATTCATTGGCTCTCTATTTTTTAAGTCTTTTACTTTGATATGTGACTTTACTACATTGCTTTGAACTATAAAGCTTTTAGCCTTTATTATATCTCTATCTGTATCAAATATTTTAATCCATTTGAACCACATACCAACACCCATATACGCTTCTGATATCATCTAAAATTTTGTGTCTCAAATAAAGTGATTTAGATATTCCAATAGCAACTATCATAGCCAAAATAAAAATACCAACTTCTCTTAAACTGAAATGTTGGTATTTTTATTTGGCTATGTTTTAATATCATGTTGAAATATAGCTTGAAGAAATTATAGATGAGATTGTCCATCTATAATGTTCAAATGAAAATATTATATATTACTGTTTGCTAAATGTTTGAATATTTCCTAATAAGATTATTTGCTATCATCAATAATTATTCCACCAGTAAAAAATATTATATTGCCATTTTTTATTTTAACTTTTGCATTTTCCTTGTTTCTCTATATATTACGATTTTAACTCGATTGTTATTTCATCTGTATAAACCGCAGTTCCATATATAGCCACCTTTATATCATTATCTTGCTTAGTAACATGAACATGTACTTCACCATCTCGTTTTACTTCATCCCCCTGCTCTACTATCAATTCAAGATCATTCACTTCCGGAGTTATGTATGTTATATAATATGCCCCCATTACTCCTGATGCAGTTCCTGTGACTGGATCTTCAATTGTTCCTGAAAATGGAGAGGAAAAATGTCTTGCATGCATATTAGTATGTTTTTTTATAGTTCTTAAGCAAAATGGATGAACTGAGCATTGCGGTATCTCCTTTAATATAGTCGGAAACAATTTGTTTTGTGGCATCATTCGTGAAAAGGCTTCTAAAGTTTTTATTGGAACAAGTAGTGTCCATGTCCCAGTACTACCATAAACAATCGGAATAGATGTATCAATATCGTTCGGTGTAAGTCCTATTGCATATGAAAGTTCCTCAATCGAACCTTCAAAAGGTTTAAAAATAGGAGGTGCTTGCTCCATCAATACATATAATGTTTTGTCTTTTTCAAAGAAATCAACTTGTAGAATACCTGCCTTTGTTTCTATTGTTATCTTGTCACCATTGTTTATTAATCCTTTTGATCTTAGCGAATATAATGTTGCAACAGTACCGTGCCCACATAAATTAATTTCATGTCCTGGTGTAAAATATCTAATCTTCAAATCTGCATTGTCAGATTCAGCAACAAAAACTGTTTCGTTAAATCCTACTTTATATGCGATTTCTTGCATTTGTTCATCAGATAAATTATTTGCATTTAAAACAATACCTGCGGGATTCCCCTTATTAGGAGTATCTGTAAATGCATCATATTGATATACTTTTATTTTACTCATCTTCATGTGCTTTCACCTTCCATCTATAAATTCTTAAATTTTAATTCACATCAATTACTATTGTTCATTAGATTACAGTTTTACATAACACTTATTATAACATAATTTGCAAAATACCATATAAGCCATACATACATTGGCTCTCTATTTTTAAGTCTTTTACTTTGATATATGACTTTACTATATTGCTTTGAACTATAAAGTTTTTAGCCTTTATTATCTCTCTATCTTTATCAAATGTTTTAAGCCATTTGAACCACTTAATATAATTGCTTATATATTTAGTTGCAACACCTATATATTATCTGACAGCGCTAAAATTTTCTGTCTCCAATAAAGTGATTTAGACATTCTAATATCAACTATCATGGCAAAAATAAAAATACCAACTTTTCTCAAATTAAAATGTACCCTTTGTCAAGGACAATTTAAAAAAAGATAGACTAATTTAAAAGATGATTTCTGTATTTAACGGG
>NZ_JBJIAB010000076.1:0-7434 GCF_045310795.1 Candidatus Clostridium helianthi | reverse complement strand
AATTCTATTACTTGAGTTAATCCAGCTACATTTGTAAGTAATTCAATATTATTAGCATTTTCAGAACCTGTTGTTCCACTAACAGTTATCTTAACTCCATTAATTGGAATATAGTCATTGCCCCAAAAGCACTGAACTTTTAATCCACCAGTGTTTGATGTACTATTTCCATTACTTCTATTATTCATAAATTTCCTCTTTATATTTTTTTTCATAATATTATATTTATTAGAAGTCCTATTTGTTACTAATATATCGTTTTGTTTTACATATTCTCTAGATAAAATAGCATTTAAGTCAGCTTGAAGTAAATTGAAACTATTAAGTGCACATACTTCTCCATAGCCCCATAATGGATTGGGATACGTTACATCTGTACGTCTTCTCTGAGCACCTTTTAATAAATAATATTTCAATCTTAGCCCAAAGATGTTTTGATAAATAATGCAGCTATTGGAGATTCTGGTTCAGTAGCTGAAATTGATACTAATACCTATAGAGATACTTTTGAAACAAACGTTTTTTGTCCAATTGAATTAACTCAACTTGTATTAAAACGAATGATTTCTCGAAGACAAGGAAGAATAATTTTTGTATCTTCTTTGGCTGGACGTTCAACTATTCCCTTTTTATCTCCTTATTGTGCAACTAAATTTGCTTTAGAAGCCATAGGTCCGTCTTTAAACAAAGAACTTAAAGAACTTAGAGATGTTAATATTCCTGTTATTTTAATAGAACCTGGAAGTTATGCTACTGGATTTAATCAAAAAAATATAGAAAAGCAATTTAATTGGATGAAAATTAATTCTTATTTCAAAGATGATCTACGCTCACTAAAAAGCAGACAATATAGATACTTTAAGCTGACAGAATCCATTAATTTTGATTCAATTATAGATAAATATATAAAAGCAGTAGAAGATAAAAATCCAAAGGAAAGATACATATCACCTTTAAGTCAAGGTGCTTTTATCAAAATTAAAAATATCCTAAAAAAATAATTTGGCAGTATAAAATTTACTCTAAGTTGAATAATAACTTTATGTTATAAAGATTGGGAGGTATAAATAATTGAATGAAGGATTAGTAGTTTTTGTGCGTTCTATTATTGGATTTTTTTCCTTACTTATTTTTGCAAAAATACTTGGAAAACAACAAATCAGTCAATTAACGTTCTTTGATTATGTCCTTGGAATAACGATTGGATCCATTGCCGCAACTCTTACTACAGACTTATCTAGTAGAGCTTGGCCCCATTTTGTTGGACTTCTCACTTGGGCACTTCTTGGATATTTAATGGAATACATCACCGAAAAGTGGCGATATGCTGCAAAATATATTGAAGGTGAGCCTACGATTGTTATTATGAATGGTAAAATAATGGAGAATGCATTAAGAAAAATGAAATTCACAGCAGCTGACATTATGGCATTATTACGAATTAAAGATGTTTTTGATTTAACACAAGTGGACTTTGCTATTATAGAACCAAATGGTCAATTATCTGTATTAAAAAAGCCAGAATATGAACCTTTAACACCTAAAGATATGAGTATTCTTAAAGCGCCAAGCGGTATAAGTACAGAACTTATTTATGATGGAATCCTTGTAGAACAGAACTTAAAGCAACTCAATAAAACTAAAGAATGGGTTATGAATCAACTAAAAATGTACGAAGTTAAGGATATTTCTGAAGTATTTCTTGCAACCTTAACTCCTTCTGGTTCTTTATATATAGATAAATATGATGATCACATTACTAAAATAACTGATATTGGTGATTATGAAGGACCATATTAAAGGAGGAAAATTATAATGAGAAAATTTTTAATCGTAACTATTCCTATAGTATCAATAGTCATTTTTGTATTAATTATGCTTAGTGGTAGTATTTTAAAGAAACCTTTAACAAAAGATGATAACATTCCTGAATCAATACAACTAATCATTCAAGATGTCGAATCAGAAGATTGGGAAGGTGCAAGTGAAAAAACAGATCACCTGTCAAATGCATGGAAAAAGGTAGTAAAAAGAGTACAATTTAGTTCGGAAAGAGATGAAATAAATTCATTTGACGCAAGTATAGCGCATCTTCGTGGTGCTATAATGGCAAAAGATAAGTCTGGTTCATTTATATCATTAAATGAAGCTTATGAACATTGGGATGGATTAGGTCGATAAACATTAATAAACTCCCACATCTATTAAATATAAATTTAACTAGATATGGGAGTTTATTAATTATTGTCTATATTGAGGTTCTTCTTGTTTTACAAAGTCAAGTCTTGATTGGATAGTTTGTGCTACATTATCCATTGTACTTGAAAGTTGATTAAACATTTGTTTTGCATCTTGATTGTCTGTATCTAGAGAAAATGTCTTCATATCAGCAGCTAATCCCTTAGCACTAGCTAATGCTGTTTCTAATTTTGTTCCTGTTGGCATAAAAATTCCTCCTTTATGTTTTTTATCGACCAATATATTTTGTTCATAATCAATTTAAATATTCAATTTATTTATAATGAAATATATTCCTATTTTAGTATCTAATCTATACCTATTAAATTTTAATAAATTTTCTCTATTAATTGAAATAAATATATCCATTAAAAAATGAATTAAAATCAAGCTTCTTGGTTAAAGTAAGTTAGGAAACAATTTAATAAATAATCAAAGGAGACTTTTATATGACTGCAATTTCAAAGGTAAAACAAACCTTGGCCACACTTAAGGGGTCTGAGGCCACTTTAAGAATGTACTCATTACAAGAGCGTGATAAAGAAGCTAGAGCTATTTATAATCAGGCATTTGAAGAAATAAACATAATTAAAACAGATTTAGAAAAAAGAATAGGAACTATGGAGTTCGAAGAACCCCAATACAAAGGCAACTAAGTGAGGTGACATATGAATACTTGGTTAATTATATTATTTAATTCAATAATTTTATTTTTTTTTACATTAGTGATAACAAAATACATGAAGAGAAAGACCTTATCTAGATCTACTCCCTTTGATTTTATTTCTTATGCCGTAATTGCTATTATAATTACTTTAATTTCTTTAAATATTCTTGATAATGTTTACTTCGGATTAATTACACTGGCTGTTTGGGCAATGATGCCTCTTATATTAGATTATGCTTCCATGAGGAGTAAGTGGGTTTATAATCTAATAAATGGTAAGGAAAGGGTACTTGTTAAAAACGGTAAAATTATGGAGGATAATTTATCTAAAGAAAGAATTACAGGACAAGAATTTTTGCAACAAATGCGTTCTAAAAAAGCATTTAACTTAGCTGATGTTGAGTTTGCTGTAATGGAAACAACCGGAGATATAAATGTTAATTTAAAAGCTGATAAAAACCCTGTTACCGCACATGATTTAGGAAAACAGGTTGGATCTAAAACTGAACCTCAAACAGTTATTTTAGATGGAAATATATTAAATGAGGGCCTTACTAACGCTGGGTTAAATCAAGGATGGCTTACAACCCAATTAGAAATCAAAGGTGTCTCCCTTGAAAATGTTTTTCTTGGTCAAGTAGATTCTTCTGGAGACTTATATATCGATCTTTTTGATGATTTAATACAAGTTCCTAAAACACAAGTTAAAGAAATGTTATATGCCAGCATCGAAAAAATCCAATCAGATCTTATGTCCTTTTCTTTAGATAGCGACAACGACGCTGCGAAAACTATGTATTCACAAAATGCTGAAAAGTTAGAAAAAATCATTAAGAAATTAGAACCATATTTATTACGTTAGAGGGTGAAAAAAATGTCAAATATGAAAAAGAAAAAAATGACTACTGCTCAGCAACAATATGATGCTTTGATAAGCACTATTGAACCCAAAAGACCAATACTTAAGAATTGTATTAGGGCATTTCTCGTAGGTGGAGCAATATGTTCAATTGGTCAAATATTACAATGGTTTTTTATTAACTATTATAATTTTGATGAAAAGACCTCAGTAGGTCCTACTTCCCTAGTTTTAATCTTTTTTGCTGTTTTATTTACCGGACTTGGAATTTATGATCATTTAAGTCAGTGGGCTGGATCTGGTACTGCTGTTCCTATTACAGGGTTTGCTAACTCAATAGCTTCTGCTTCAATTGAACACAAAAGTGAAGGTTTTGTGCTTGGAGTAGCTGGAAATATGTTTCAACTTGCTGGGGCAATTATTGTTTATGGAGTTTTTGCTGCTGTTGTAGTCGCTACCATAAAAATGGCAATAACATGGTTGGGGGCGATGTAAATGCTTAAGGGACATCAATCCTGGATTTTTAATTCTAAGCCTACAATATTAGCTTCAGCTGCTATTGGCGGTCCTTTTGAAGGTAATGGTGCTTTAGCAAATGACTTCGATATAATCTGTGAAGATTTATGGCTTGGGCAAGATAGTTATGAAAAAGCAGAGAGATCTCTACTTGAGCATGCTTGTGAGAGGGCTATTCAAAAATCAAATATACAAAAAGAAGATATTAATTTTTTCTTTAGCGGGGACTTAATGAATCAAATTACTTCAAGCAGCTTTGCAGCAAGAACTCTAGGAATACCTTATTTGGGAATCTTCGGTGCTTGTTCTAGTTCCATGGAAGGCTTATCCTTAGCCGCTCAATTAATTGACAGTAAAGCTGCTAAATATGTTGTAGCAGCTGCCTGCAGTCATAATGCAGCTGCTGAAAAAACCTTCAGATATCCTACTGATTACGGGGTACAAAGACCTCCTACTGCACAGTGGACAGTAACTGGAGCTGGAGCTGCTGTTCTTGCACAAAGTGGAAATGGACCAAAAGTAACTTCTGCCACTATAGGAAGAATAGTAGACATGGGAGTTTCAGATCCATATAATGTTGGAGCCGCTATGGCACCAGCAGCTGTAGATACCATTGAAGCTCATTTTAGAGATTTAAACATTGATGCAACTCATTATGATCTTATCGCTACTGGTGATTTAGGAAAAGTTGGTCACGAGCTTGCTAATGCTTTATTTGAGAAACATAAAATAAGCATGCCAAGAGATATATTTACCGACTGCGGACTTTTAATCTACAAAGATGAGCAACCCGCATTCTCTGGTGGCAGTGGCTGTGGTTGCTCCGCGAGTGTAACTTATGGCCATCTACTTAATCGTATGCGAAAAGGAGAATTAAAGAAAATATTAGTTGTTGCAACAGGTGCCTTAATGTCTCCTATATCCTTTCAACAAAAGGAAACCATACCTTGTATTGCTCATGCTGTTTCTATAGAAATGTAAAAAAGAAGGTGGAATCAAATTATGGAAAAATTAATTTTTGCATTTATCATAGGTGGCTTGATTTGTGTTATTGGCCAGCTTATAACAGATACTTTAAAGGTCACACCTGCACACACAACTTGCACACTGGTTGTAATTGGTGCAATACTCGGTGGATTAGGCCTATATGACCCTTTAGTAAAATTCGCAGGTGCAGGCGCGTTTATACCTATAAGCAGCTTTGGAAATACTCTCGTTACAGCCGCTATAACTGATGCTGAACAAACTGGCTTTATAGGAATATTTACTGGTGTTTTAAAGACGGTAAGTGTCGGAGTGTCTGCAGCAATAGTCTTTGGCTTTATTTCTGCTATGGTATTTAAGCCAAAAGGTTAATGATATAAGTATTTTTCTCTAAATAAAATATATCATCATGAATACTTATTTAATATTTTCATATACTAAAAACGTCTTCATGATGATATACTCTATCTATACATTTTTATGCCCCTTATTGGGGCTTTTCTAATTTAATATACTCAAAATCTAATTAGAAGTATATGCTATCCAAAGAGTTAATTAAGGCAGACAAATAACTGTTTTACAATCAAATATTATAATTAGACACAACTCATCAGTAGTTTTAACTTCACAATTAAATAACTATAAATAACGCAGTCATTGGGAATACTGGTTCAGTAGCTGAAATTGATACTAAAATTGGATGAATAGTAATTCTTATTTCAAAGAAATTTACGCTCATTAGAAAGCAAGCAATATAGATACTTTAAGTTGACTGAATCCACCAATTTTGATTCTATTATAGATAAATATATAAAAGCAATAGAAGATAAAAATCCAAAGGAAAGATACATATTTCCTTCAAGTCAATGTGCTTTTATCAAAATTACAAATATATATGTTGCAAAATGAAAAATTCAAAACTACTTATTAGGAAAATATAACCACAAATATAAATTGACTAAAACATTCAAACTAATATATAAAATAGAATTTTAGCGAGGTATCAAAATATGGATGTTTTAGTACTTAATAAAATTACCGGACACGAAGATGAGATTAATGAAATAAAAGATGCTTTAAAGTCTACAAAAAGTGTAAGATTATATAAACGATATTCTGTATTACTTAAACATTTCGATGGGTTTACAAATAGACAAATAGCCAAAATGGAAAATATAGATGAACATACTGTTTCAATTTATATTAAAAATTATAAATCTAAAGGATTAGGTGGATTAAATATTGGCCACGGCGGCGGAGCTAGCAAAAAAATAAATGAAAAACAGGAAAAAATAATAGTAGAAACTATTACTACAAAAACACCAGAAGACGTTGGATTTGAATCTAAAAAGAATTGGACTATTGAGTTGGTGAGACAATGGATTATTAAGGAATTTAATATAACCATGTCACATAGAGGAATAGCCTATGTATTGCATAGATTAAATTTGAGCTATACTAGACCGACTTATGTTTTAGCAAAAGCAGATAAAGAAAAACAAGAAAAATTTAAAAATGACTTTGAGGTTCTAAAAAAAATGCCTTAATGGCTTAGTTGACACTATCTTATTTGAAGATGAATCAATGATTAGAGATTATCAAGCAATACAAAAAAACTGGTTTATAAAAGGACATCAGAGAAAAATACCTACTTACGGGAAAAATGCTGGAGTTAAGCTTATGGGAATATTAAACTATGAAACTGGTAAAGTATATTGTGAGGAGCATGAAAAATATGACGCACAGATATTCAAGGATTTTTTAGAAAATGTACTTAAGCAATATCCAACTGGAAAAATTGTTATGGTACTAGACAATGCTAAAATTCATCATGCAAAATTGATACAACCATTTCTAAATGAAGTTAGAGACAGACTTGAATTGATGTTTTTACCACCATATAGTCCAGAAATGAATTTGATTGAGGGGTTATGGGGATGGTTAAAGTCGTCTGTTATTAACAATGTGTTTTATAAATCTTTACCACAAGTTAGAAATGCGGTTGAAAAGTTTATAAGAAATATAAATTTGGTTCCTACTCAGACAATAGACAGGCTATGCGTCCGGATGTAGAAACCAATTTGCAACATATATATCTTAATTTATTTAATAATAAAATTTTGGAATTCCTCTTTTATTATCCAAGCCAGGTATAATTGGAGGTATAAAC
>NZ_JBJIAB010000075.1:0-7492 GCF_045310795.1 Candidatus Clostridium helianthi | reverse complement strand
ATCTTTATTGTGTAATTTGGTTTTTAGCATAAGTAAATTATACAATGAATGTGAGTTCTTCGGAATTCACATTTTTTATATCTAAAAAAATGAGCCGCTACAAAACTAACTATGTTAGTTTTGCAACAGCCCCTATTCTATAACGTGTTAAAATTGCAAAGTTGCATTGCCACACCATCTGTCATAATTTTGAATCCAAATCTTTCATAAAAAGCTGCATTTTTTCTCTCCTCTGGCATAATCTCAATATATAAATAATCCTTGTACTTTTTCTTAATCCTTTCAATCATAGTTCCAGCAATTTTCTGTCCTTGATAATTAGGATTAACTAAAACATAGTGAATATATGCAACCATTTCGCTGTCATCTAAAACTCTCACTAGACCAACTAATTTATCTCCATCCCAAGCTGTTAAGACTGTAGAAGAATTCATCAGCGCTTTATATAATCGACTTGGATACTGTCCTGAAACCCAGCCAACAGATAAGAATAATTGCTGCACTTCCTCTTGTGTAAATTTCTTTTCCTCTATGTAAGTAATCGCCATTAAAAAATCCCTCCTTTTCCATACTTATAGTCACATTTTTTACATTGCGTCATTGTATTTTCATTATCTTCCTTATGATATGCCCCTGACCATCTGCAAATACTCTGCAAAATAGGAACCACAGAGTTCCCCTTCTCAGTAAGACAATACTCCACGCGAGGCGGAATTTCATCAAATGACTTTCTTAGCACAATATCATTTGAAATCAGTTCTTTTAGTGTTGATGCCAGAACTGCATCTGTTATATTACTCATTTCTTTTCGAAGTACACTGTATCGCAAAGTTCCTTTTCCAGCCAAAACGCATATTATTCGTGACTTCCACTTTCCACCGAAAATTTCAAGTCCATATTCAAGTGGACACCTGATGTCATCCTCCATTTTATGTTGATACATTAACTTCACCCCCTTACAATATCAAAAGCACAATACAGCAGAAATAGGCTCAATATAAAATTGATAGGTTTGTAATATTTTTCGTAAATATGCTGCATTTTAATTCCAAGAAATGCCCATGTTAAACAAGCTGCACCTCCAACGCTTACTACTCCTACACCTGCCAAAAGCAAACCTGGCAAAGTACTAATATGTGGAGCAAGATAGACCATAAGCAGAGTCATAATATAAAAATAAATTTTTACATTTACAAATTGAAGATAGAAACCTTCTTTAAATGACGCTCCTTCATCTTTTTTATCCTTTAGTGGTTTGCTCAAAACAATGGTTACCGCTAACCAAGCCATATATATACTTCCAATATATTTCAGCGCAATAAGCACTGGCGTGAGATAAGCGTTCAATCCATATATGGCCATGGTACAAATAAACTGCACACATGCATAACCTGCACAGATTCCAAAAATGAGTCGTTTTCCTTTTTTCCATCCAAATTGAGTTGTAGTATTTAGGGCTAGAATATTTCCAGGACCTGGGGTAAAAGAGCAAACCAGCATATATCCTAACATTGTCCAAAAAACTGATATCGGCATTTTATCCTCCTATCTTTCTTATAAGTCCGTAGCGATTCCAGATTGCTACGCCTCTTTCATATTCAAGTGAATTTAAAACTATTATAGAAGGCTGTCTATATATTAACAAGTAACTATGAAATTTATTAGTAACTTATAAATTTACGGATATCTTTTTCTCTTAGAGTGCTTGAAATATAATTATACCAGACTCAGGAAAGCAAAATGAGTCATATGAAAAAATTGGAGGTAATACTTATGAAAGTAAATGCTTATTTAGAAATCACAATGAAAATCGAGGAAGCTAAACGTCCTGAAGCTGCTAAGGTTTATAATGATTATCGTGGACCATTTCTAGAAACAATTGAAGGTGCTTTGACAAAGGATCTATTAATTCGTGATGAGGATGTTCAGGTACTTCATGGCTTCGATAGCGTAGAACATGCACAAGCTTACCTATCAAGCTCAATGTTCCAAAATGATGTATTCGTCGGCTTAAAGCCACTTTGGAGCGCTGACCCAGATGTAAAGATTTATAGCGTGGCATAATTTCTTGAAACATAACGTAATTTATCCGTGCATCACTATTTGATGCACGGATTTTTTATAAGAATAGCTAGACCAAATCAACTTTCGTATTTGTACCTTCCTTTTTGAGATCACCCATTATATATGTATTTTCTTTATAATCCCTAATACTTTAACATTGTGCAATAATTTACTTAACATCCTAATATTCGAATAGTTTTTTTTAAGTTTCACATAATAAGAATTAAATGAGTTAATATTTTATTTATTATAAGGAACTTGGAAGGTGGATAATCTAATGAAAAGATTTATTGCTATATTTTCTATTTTTGTCATTTAATATAAAAAGTCCAACTGTTATGGCACAACCTTTAAATAAAACCTTGTCTGAAGGTATCTATAGAATGAAAGACTTAGACTTAATGGAAAATATTATATACAATATTCAAAACGGCTCTTCTGCAACCATTTTTATGATTATAGTAGATGATAACGAGCAGATAATAGAATCACGTCGTTTACCTGCAAACTCAGCTAAATACAACATTGGACCTTTCAAATATGATGATAAACTTGTAATATTAGGTTCAGGTTCAATAACCATCACAGAGTAATAGCATCAAACTACTTGAAGTATACAAGGATGGTTAGCCACAGATGCTAATGCTAGAAAAAATACTATAAATTTTAGTATTCTAACAAATGTACACTCAATGGTTGAAACTTTTCCACTAGAACAAATAAATTCAGCGTATGAAAAAATGATGACTGCTAAGGTTCACTTTAGAGCTGTTTTAACTATGGAATAGAATTATTAGTATTTTTGTTATAAACGCAAACTTAATAGAAGCAATAATATATATTTCTATTCTACATTATAAAGACAATACTACCTTTCGGTTTTAGATAGTATTGTCTTATTCCTTTACAATGATTTAAATATAATTAGGCTTAAATTTCTCTACTTCCACAAAATTAAAACTTTAATTTTTTATATTTTCATTTACTTTTTCTGCTGTTTCTGTCACGCCAGATTCAGTTGCATCTGCTCCTGTTGTTTTATCTCCTGAAGTATCAGTTCCAGCTACATCTGTTGCTACTGTTTCATCTACTGTTACTGCCGCTCCTGTTGTTGTCTCAGTTTTCGCTATTTCACTTCCTATAGAATTGCTATTAAGTACTATATTCCTGAACTCGGATGCTCCATTCCATACATTCAATCCAAATTTCCCGGTTGTATAATAATCCTGAGTTATATCACATACCTTTTTACTATTTATCCAATAAATAATATGATCTCCATTTATCTCAACTTTTAAATGGTATCTATTATATTGTGCTTCTGGAACATCACCCTCTGCAAATGTAATCTCTTTCATGCCGCCAGTTCCATCTGGAACTTGTCCAAATAATCTATAATGACCCCATTTTCCAACATTAGCTATAATTCCTCCATCTCCAAAATAATTATCACCTTGAGCAAGTAATACAACTCCTGCTACATCCCCATTTGCTGGATTTTGATTATGCCAATCACCTAAAATTTTAGAATCTATATCTAAAATATAAGTTCCTTGACTTGTATCTATATTCTGGTCTGAAATTGCAAAACCGTTGTTGTTTTTGCCACCATCTACTACATAACTATCATCAGAAACATGTAAGTCTTCTGGTGTATTATCAAAAGTTAAACCTGAACCTGAAACACTTGTTTCAGTGCTTGGAGTGGCATTATTAAGGGTTACATTTTTAAATGATGTCCCTCCTCCATAAACATTTAATCCAAATCTTCCCGTATTAAAATAATTTTGATTGGTATCACAAACCAACTCATCATTAATCCAATACTTAATATGAGTACCATTTATTTCTGCTCTTAATTTATATATATTATCTTCAGTTTTTGGAACTATACCACTATTTAAATCACTAACAACGGCATTTCCATTACCATCAATCCCTGTGAATACAAACACTCTATATTCACCATTTTTATTTACATTTGCTATAATAGATCCTTCTTTGGGATTTGCAGTTTGAGATAATAGCACAAGACCTGCAGTATTTCCATCTGATACATCTGCATTAACTTCTAATGTAGATGCTACTTCACTATTATAAGTTTGCTCTGCTACCGCAAATCCATCGCCCGAACTATTTCCTATATAGCTATCCTCCTTTACATACCAGTCTCCAGCAGTAGCAAAATTAGTTAAACTTGCAATTATACTACTTGGGTTACTATCATATACGTTTATATTAATTGTTTTCCTTGACTTTTGATCCTTAGACACAGCAGTTAAAGTTGTGCTTCCTACACTTTTTGTTCTAAATGTTGTTTTTTCATCATCTTGACTTACAATTTCTAAGACATCATGATTAAATTCCCAAGTAACACCTTGCTCTGCTGTTTCTGGAACTGTAGCTGTATAAATAGTAAATTCATCACCTACTTTTTTGCCTAGATCACCTTCACTCAATGACACTAATGCAGAATCTTTACCAACAACCTCATTATTCCAAATACTACTTAATGGGTAATATTGAATTGTAGCTGTTGAGTTTCCACCAACTGAATATACTTCAATCCCGTCACTAGAACGATTAGGAAAAATTTGTGCTGAACCAGTTACTTCACCATTGTTTCCATACACCTCTACTGAGGCAGCATCCACAAAAATGTGTAATTGAATCTTACCATCAGATGTTTTGCTCATTTTTTGACTATAAGCTTGTAAGAATTTATCTGCACTTGGTGATTTTCCTGATTTAGAACGATCGAGAACTAATTCTCCTGTTGCAGTGTTATATTTAACTATAGTTTCTTGATCTGCAGATTTTCCGACTCTTAGTTTGAATCCTACTTCTGTTGTATTTTCATCTGGTGCAAACTCTGCTACAATTTCATATTGGCTACCTGATAAATTACTCATAACATTAGGCTGATCTGGAGAAATTGTGACATTATCAAAAGTTGTAGGTGATTTACGTAAAGTTTTATATTCGTCTATTGGTTGTTGTATTAAACGAATTCCTTCATCTGTGTTAACCAATTTTAATTCAGTTTGTAAATCAAAAGATCCATTAAAAGTCTTTGTTATAGGAGCGACATTATTACAGTAATCCCAGTTATTCATCCAATTAATCATAATTCTTCGTCCATCTGGTGTACCGTTTTCATTCATACCATAATAAGTTTGAGCAGCATATGAGTCTTTAGCAAAATTCATAGGTAAATGTTCATCATTATCAGTAACGAATTTCCATACGCCATCTACTTCTTTGAAATCTCCAACTCGATAATATCTGCCCCCTTCACTTAATACCCATTTATATGTTCCAGTATCTCCAACTTCTAATTTATATATATCTGGACACTCTGTTTGAATTTCATCTTGCATTCCTTCTGGATGCCAATCTTTTAAATTATCTGATGAGAAAAATCTTAATGGACCTCCTGCTACTACCATAAACCATTTTCTATCTTCTTCATTATAGAATACTTTAGGATCTCTAAATGCAGAATTATTTAATGGATCAGCGTCTGATGCTATTACAGGATTACCTTCATACTTAATCCACGTTCTTCCATTATCCTTACTATAAGCAATACTTTGTTTTTGTCTTTCTGCACCGTTATCCATATAATCTTGAGTATAAATCGCGACTAATCCTCCGCCTTCAATTCCATTAAAGAAACCAGTAGTATTATCCTTATCTATAACTGCTGATCCTGAGTAAATTGTTCCACCATCGTCTGGTGCTAAAGCAATAGGTAACTCTGTCCAATGAATCAAATCTTTACTAACAGCATGTCCCCAATGCATTGGTCCCCATACTGAGGCATCTGGATTATACTGATAAAATAAATGATATTCTCCATTAAAGTAAACCATTCCATTTGGGTCATTTGCCCAAGCCTTAGCCGGAGAATAGTGATACTGTTCACGATAATTTTCTAAATAGTTAGTTGAAGTACTCGAATCAACATCTTTATTAATACTATTATTAAATATAGTCGTAGCCGATGCAAGTGCCATTAATGCTGAATCTATATCTTTTTGCGTGGAACCTGAATTATCTGAAACTGCTTGTGCTGCATCAATCGCTGCTTTAAATATAGCCTTTGATCCCACTGAATATTGACCTACATCAGTTCCTTCTACTGCCGCTTCATATTTTGTTTTTGCAATTGTTATTGCATTTATTAGCGCTTCTTTATTAACTTGAGTACTGCTACCGCTGCTACTACTGCTATGGTGAGATTTGCCACTACTTGTAGTACTTGTTGAGTTGCTTTGTTCGCTAGTTGTTGTTGTATTTGATTTATTATTATCTGATGTTTTATCGCTATTACCTTGAGTACTTGTTTCAGCTACTTTAACTCCATTTGAATTAAATGTCTTAGTTGGTACTAAATCTGAACCTATTGCTTCTCCACTCTGTGCAAATGTATGAGTTGTTCCATTTATTGTTATGTCTCCTACCCTCATAGCTCCTGTAGTTTCATCTAAATAATAAGTTTTTCCATCTATTTTTACTACTCCAGTTTGCATTGTTCCTGATGTATCTGCAAAATACCACGTATCATTATCACTAATCCAGCCTGTCTTCATTGCTCCTGATGGCTGCATATAATACCATGTACCACTATCATTTACCCAGCCTGTTTTCATTGTTCCTGAATTATCTAAATAGTACCATGCACCATTATCGTTAACCCAACCTGTCTTCATTTCTCCTGATGGCTGCATATAGTACCATGTACCACTATCATTTACCCAGCCTGTTTTCATTGTTCCTGAATTATCTAGATAGTACCACGCACCATTATCGTTAACCCAACCTGTCTTCATTTCTCCCGAATCACTTAAATAGTTCCAATTCCCTTCATTTTGTATCCAAGCTGCTGATGCACTTACTGAAGTAAATGTTGCTGTTGTCATGGTTGCAACTGTTATCGCTATTAACTTTAACTTTAATTTTTTCATTTTTTTACCCCTTTTATCATTATTTTTAGAAATGTTTATCCTTTGATTCTATAAATATAATTATTTTAGTAATTTTAAATTTGTACTTTCATAAGAATTTACTGTACTATATGAACTCCTCTGTCTTAGGTAACGTTTACTTTACGATTAAATTCACTATATAATCATGAGAATATTGTTTTTAATACAAGTATAGACTACCCTACTAATTTAATTAATGTTAGACCTTTAATCTATAATATTAATTAGGTAATCTATACTGCTATAATAAATTTCAATTTAAAATGGTTTACTTAAAATAAGACTATGAATTAATGTTTATTGTAATATCCCAGACGCAACTCCTAAAATCCCTACTGCGAACAATCCAAAGATTATTAATAATGGATTCACGTTCTTCTTTAATAGATACATACATAAAAATGTTAGTAAAAGCGGAACTAATCCTGGCATTAAGC
>NZ_JBJIAB010000074.1:0-8997 GCF_045310795.1 Candidatus Clostridium helianthi | reverse complement strand
CCCGTTAAATACAGAAATCATCTTTTAAATTAGTCTATCTTTTTTTAAATTGTCCTTGACAAAGGGTACATTTTAGTTACTTCCTTTATTTTTATTTCTTTAATTTTATATTTATAAGCTTCCTTAATCCAAATACTCCTGCTAAAACAATAGCGACAGATCCTATATAGAGTTCTGAATTTGCATTGTTTGACAATGAATTAATAGAAAGAGGAAATTCATACTTTCTAGATGTCCCGGCAGCTAAATCCATAGTTGTATATTCTTTATCATTAACATAAACGGTACCTTTTAGTATGTTATCACCTTCATTAAATGATTGTTTGCTTAAATCCTGATCCTGTATTTTTATTTCAGAAGATACTGAATTTTCTTGACCTTTAGGAACATCATAATCGATATCTTTTGAAGCCAAAACAGGTATTGTAAGATTATTAGTTATTTTGTACTGAGAAACCTCATCACCTTTTTTGTAAAGGTGAACTAAAGAATAATTATCAAATCCGTAATTTAAGACTGCTTGCATATCATGAAAGTTTTGATCTTTATCAAGTGCATTTAAAAATGAAGCTACAAGAACATGTCCGTTCTTTTCTGCAGCAGCTACGTAAGTATGATTTGATTTTGTTGTATAACCATTTTTACCGCAAAGAGCAAAAGGGTAATAATATCTAGAATTCTTATTTATCATATAATTTTTATTGTTAAGTACAATAGTCTTTGAAGGGTTATTCTTGAGCGTTATTGTGTAATTTGGTGTAGTAGATAGTTGAACGTAATCTTTGTTATTTATAGCTTCCCTTAAAAATAACGCTAAATCATGTGCAGTAGTTGTATGTTCTGGATCTGGTAATCCACTTGGATTTTTAAAGTTTGTGTGTAAAGCTCCCAGTTCTTTTGCTTTTTCGTTCATAAGTTTAGAAAATGCTTCTGTGCTTCCTGATATGTGATCAGCTAAAGCATTTGCACAATCGTTTCCTGATTCCAAAAGAAGCCCTAAAAGCAAATCGCGAACAGTTACTACATCACCTTTTAATAAACCAACAGCAGTTCCATCTATTTTGGTGAAATCTTCTTGAACTGTCACTTCATCATCTAGGTTACACTTTTCTAAAGTTATAATTGCAGTCATAACCTTAGTAGTTGAAGCAGGTTCTAAAACCTTCTCTTCATTTTTCCCATATAACACCTGGCCAGTAGATGCATCAATTAAAGCGAAACCCTCAGCATTAATCTGTGGAGGCTGTGTTTCTGCTTGTACGCTATTATAGGTAAAGCAAAATAAAAACAAGAACAATATATTAAATGTTTTAAAAATTCTTTTCATAAAATTCTCCATACTTATATTAAATATTTTTAATCGTACTCAAAATACATTTTATCAAAAAAAAGGATTTTGCGCTATACAAAGTTCAAATAGATTCCAATAAGAGTCTAAATAATAAAAAAATGGGAATAATATTTAAAGAGAAATTGTAAAGGAGAAAAAGAAGTGGTACAAGAGTTCTTAAAGGATAAGAAAAAAATCGGCATATTAAGTATGCTATTTATTGTAGTAATTGTACTTATAGGATTATATGTGAAATCTGGGTTTAAAGAATTAAAGAAAAATGATACAGAAAGTATTTTTGTAGATGACAGTATTGAAGCTGATACATCAAATGATGAATCGGTTAATGCTCAAAATAATAATAAATCAAATAGTAAGGATAGCAAGAAACAAATAGTTGCAGCAAAAAATAAGAACATAGTTGTAGAAATAAAAGGAGAAGTAAAAAAGCCAGATGTTTATACAATGAGTGAAAACTCAATAGTAAAGGATCTCATAGACATATCAGGTGGGCTTACAGAAAATGCAGATTTAAGTAATATAAATAGAGCAAAAAAATTGCAAGATCATGAATTGATTTATATTTTAAACAAAAATGATGAAAACAAGGAAATACAAACTGTAAATTCAAATTCTAGTAATAAAGATAGTTCAGATAAAAAAATTAATATAAATAGTGCAACATTAGATCAATTAAAGACACTAAATGGCATAGGCGATTCAAAAGCAAAAGGTATAATTGAATATAGAGAAAAAAATGGTGGATTTAAATCAATTGAGGAAATAAAAAATGTATCTGGAATAGGAGACAACATGTTTGAGCGAATAAAGGAACAAATCGAAATTTGAACAACTTACAAATATATTACATTAATGCTTGTTAACGTTATAATAATTGCATGAAAGAGTAAAAAAATATATAATAAACAGTGTTATATCAAAACTAATTATATTAAATGAATGTAAAAGCAATCTAGAAAAGAGAACATAATATTATTTAGGTAAGAAAAAAGGTATAATATTGACACAGAGTTGTAATACACTGATGGTAAAATTGTATTATTCATTTGCCGTATATTAGTTAGACATAAAAATAACATCTAATTTAAATAAGGGGGAAAATTTAGTGTCTAAAAAGGTTATAAGTATACTTATGAGCATAATAGTTGCAGCATCATTAGCCGGGTGTAAAAATGCTACAGATAGTTCAACAAAGAAAACGGACACAACAACGGAAAGTAGCACAAACTCTAATGATGACAGTTTAGAGGGAAAATGGGCAAAAAATTATACATTAGATCAAACACAAAAGTTATTTAAAGATAAATTATCAAAGATGGAGAATATAACCAAGGATTTAGGGGTAAAATATACAAAAGATGAGAAAACAAGAAAAGAAAAGGATGAATCTGTAAATGATAACTCCATATATTTTGACAATGAGAAGCCAGAGGTAAATAAAATTGAAAGTATGTATTTTGGAATGAAGACATATGGTGATAACTTAGAAACTGGTGATATAAGCCTAAAGTTGAGCTTAAATTTTGATGGTGAGAGTGCAATAAAAAATAATAATTTTGACTTAGGAAAGACATCTTTTAAAAAGTACATAGAAGCATTTACAGACCAAGAAGGTAGAGATTATTCAGACATAAATAAACAAATAATTGATAAATTAAAAAGTGGAGAAAATCAAGTTCAGATTGATAACACAATTGATGGCTTAAAAGAAGAAATCTTAGCTACCAAAACGTGTATAATATATAAATTATCTACAAAGAAATACAAATTTGCTGATGGTGAAATGAGTATGAAGTAGATTACAAGGGGGAAAATTTTTTGGAAAAAGATAACTTAAATGAAAATGAAATAAACGATGAAGTGGAAGAAAACGAAATTAAAAAGATTTCGGATACTGAAGAAGAAACAGATAACAATGTTAATAAAGAGGTTGAAAGTTTAATAACAAGTGATGAAGAATCAGATAAACAATCTTCTTCTAAAATTATATTAGCTAACGCACTTGATCAGTTATTAATGATTGCTGGTTCAGCTTTATTAGTACTATTGTGTGATATAATCTTAAAATTATGTGGATACATGTTCGTAAGGGATAATGGAGCTATAATTTTAGCAGGAGGAATAATATATTTTATTATAAATTGTATTTATGCCCCAATAATGGAAAAGAGTAAACTAGAAAATACTTTTGGGAAAAAGATATTAAATATGAATTAATTTATAAACTGAATTTACTATTATAATTTAAAGAATATAAAAATTACTTTTTATATTCTTAATTTTTAATTACAGATAAAATTTTAAAATATAAGTACTTAGGAGTAGATGATGAAAAAAGGAAGCGATTTAAGCGTTAAAATAGAAAAGTTACAATTTCCATCGACAGGAATAGGTTATGCAGAAGATAAGACTATATATGTTAAGAATGCTTTTCCAGGTCAAACAGTTACAGGTAGGGTAAAAAGGAAGAAAGAAGATTATGCGGAGTTAAAATTAATAAGCGTAGACGAACGAGCTGATTATGAGATTGAAACTTCATGTCCTCATTTTGGAGTTTGTGGAGGATGTTCATCACAAGGTATACCATATGAAAAGCAATTAGAATTTTTAAGTGAAGAAGTTAAAGAGTTATTTAGAGAAGCAAATGTTGACACAGGAGAGTATCTAGGAATTCAAGGAAGCCCTAACCAATGGGAATATAGAAATAAGATGGAATTTACATTTGGTGATGAAGCCAAGGGAGAGCCACTTTCATTAGGTATGCATATGAGAGGAAAATCTTTTGGAATATTAACTGTAGATGAATGTAAACTTGTTGATGAGGATTATAGGAAAATTATTAAGTTGACTGCTGATTACTTTAGAGAGAAAGATTTGCCTTATTATAGAATAATGAAAGCTGAAGGCTATTTAAGACATTTAGTGATAAGAAAAGCTCAAAATACTGGCGAGATATTAGTTAATTTAGTTACTACTACTCAGGTAGACTTCGATTTAAGCGAATATGTTAAATTGCTAAGAGAACAAAGTTATAAAGGAAACTTAGTATCTATAATCCATACTGAAAATAATTCGAAATCAGATGCAGTAATACCAGAAAAGGTAAATGTGTTATTTGGAAAAGATTATATTAGAGAAACATTACTAGGATTACAATTTAATATTTCTCCATTTTCATTCTTTCAAACCAATACAAAAGGTGCAGAAAGTCTATATTCTATTGTTAAAGAGTTTATGGGAGATAGTGAAGAAAAAATTGTATTTGATCTCTATTGTGGTACAGGAACAATAGGGCAAATAGTAGCTCCAAATGCAAAGAAAGTAATAGGAATAGAACTTATTGAAGAAGCAGTTGAAGCTGCAAGAGAAAATGCTAAATTAAATGGATTAAATAATTGTGAATTTATAGCTGGTGATGTAGCAGAAATAATAAAAACAGTAAAAGTTAAACCGGATATAATAATATTAGATCCACCAAGAACTGGAGTACATCCTAAGGCGTTAGATTATGTAATTAAATTTAATGCACCAGAGATAATATACGTTTCATGTAATCCAAAGACATTAGTTAATGACCTTAGAGTACTTACGGAAAAAGGATATAAAGTTATTAAAACTAAAGTTAAGGATATGTTCCCTAATACACCTCACGTTGAAACTATAGTCAAACTTATTAAGCAATAAAGCCATTTTCGATAACATAATTAGTTAAAAATCTTCCGACTTCCGACATTCTTCCGACCGTGGATTTATGTGGTCGGAAGATTTATTTTTAACATATTTTCAAAAATATTAACACTATCATTTGACATCTTTTTAGTAACGTGAGAATAAACATCCATGGTAATTGAAGATTTACTATGACCAAGTCTTTCTTGAATATCTTTTATATTGGCACCAGCTTCTAATAACATGGTTGCGTGAGTGTGTCTTAATGAATGAAATTTAAATGGTATGTTTAATTCATAATTTACAATTCTACTTAGATACTTAATACTATCTGTAGTTAGGAGTTCACCATTTTCTTTTAAGCAAACAAAATCATAATCATTTTTAATGTAATATTCACCATAACGTAATTTGTTTGCTTTTTGATCAGTATGAAATCTTTTTAATAAAGAAATTAATGTACCTCCAATTTTTATAGTTCTATAACTGCTTTGAGTTTTTGGAGTGCCAAAAACCCATTGTTTAAATTCGTTTCTATACAGTATTTTTTCTACTTTAATAGTATGAGCGTTAAGATCTATGCAGTCCCAAGTTAATGACATAACTTCTGCAGCTCTCATTCCAGTGTGGAAACCTATTTGAAGTGGGATATGCATGTTACTGCCATAAGGGAATCTTTTTAATATAGTATTATACTGCTCGAGAGTTATAATTTTTAAATCTTCTAGATTATTAATTAATTTTTGATTGTACTTAGGCATTTTTACAAATGTCATTGGATTTTCTTTTATTAATTGATATGGATATACAGCATTTTTGAAAGCTCCACTTAAAACTCCATATAGATTGCTTAAATAGTTCTTACTAAATCCATTTCTATACTTTGTATTAATCAGTTCTTGTAATTTAGCAGGAGTAATTTTTTTTAGGTGATATATACCTATTTGAGGCTTAATATGGTTTTGAATTAATTGTTTATAGCTAACTTGAGTGTTAGGTTTGCAATTAAGTAAAACATATTCTTTAAACCAATAGTCAAAGTAGTCATTAACACTTATAGTACTCTCATCTATAAAAGTACCTGCATTTTCAAATTCAATAATTGCCTTTCTTAGCGATTCTAGTGCTTCTTTTTTTGTAGATCCTCCTGCACGTTCAATCTTTTTTCTTTTTCCATTCTCCTTTCCTACTTCAAAACTATAGTACCATTTGTTACCTTTCTTTCTAACGCTTCCTTCCATGTTTTAACACCTCCACGTTAGCTATTGTTTCGCAATTTGCATTATTTATACTTGATAACTCTTCATCATTTTTATGTATGAAATTCTCATTTTCGCCTATATCCCTTTTATAAACGATTTCATTATTGAGTCTTATCTTCAAAATGTATTTCCACAACATTAAAATCTCCCCCTAACATAAAGCGAACTCTTGTTCTAAGGAAAATTATAACATTATGTAAAAATAATTTCAATATTTTGGAATAATCTTTTGATTTTTTAGGAGAAGGCATGAATATTTAATACATTAAACTCAAAAATAGTATAAAAAACAAATAAAAAACTATAGATAGTTTCTACAGTTTTTCTTTGTACTTTATTTCTTTTTAGAGTTTTCAATTAGTTTGTTCACATCTAAACCCACGGCATCTAACTGCTTAATTATGTTTTGAACCTCTTCAGCAGTTAGTTCATGAGGAAATCCTTTATCGATTTCAATTTCTATAGTTTGATTATGCAATGTCCCAGAGTATACTTTTGAAAGTTTATCATCAGTTCGGCCTAGAAGATAATCAGTGCTACAGTCAAAATAGTCAGCAATTTTAATTAATACATCATCCTTAGGAAATCTATTTCCCTTTTCCCAATTAGTTACTGTTGCAGGTTCCACGCTCATAATTTTAGCAAAGTCTTTACCTAATAACCCTTTTTCTTCACGAAGTTCTTTAAGCCTAATAGGAAATTTACTCATATTATCACCCCCCTATACACTATATGCAATTCACTAACCTATATTATAAACTATTTGCTAATTAATAAACATCAAATTAACTAAAAGAAAAAATAAATTTTATTAAATTAAGTGAAACATGTTGAAATTATCTAAATGCTAATTTATAATAAAGCTAAATTATCTAAATGATAATCGGCAAGGAAAAATTATCATAATGAAAATTTGATCGATATCGAATTAAGATTAAATAATTAAAAAGGAGAATGAGAGATGTATAGCAAATTAAAAGGCCTTATGGTAGAAAAAAGAATTACTCAACAGGAATTAGCTGAAAAACTTAAAATAACTGGAAGTGCTTTAAATTACAAAATAAATGGTAAATCTGATTTTAGTGTAACAGAGGCTAAATTCATTTCGAATTTTTTTGGGAAAACAATAGAAGAACTATTTATTATTGATGAATTTAACAATATGAAAACTGATAGAAATGCTTAATATTAAGTAGAAAATTATAGATATGATCTTTTTGTTAAATGGGAATGAAATAGCACTTGTAATGTGAAGTGAATTTGTGAGGGATGAATTATTGAGATGAGAATAGGGGGATAATGATGGAGCCAGTTTTATATACTGTATCTGAAGCAGCAGAGTTATTAAAAGTTAATAGAAATTCTGTGTATGATCTATTAAAGAAGAATGTAATAAGAGGCCTAAAGCTTGGAAGTCTAAAGATAACCAGAACAGAATTAATGAAGTTTTTAGAAGAAAACAATGGGAAAGATTTATCTAACTTAGAGGATATTAAAGAATTAACTTTTGATAGAAATGAATAATAGAATAAATTCATTTTTATGGATATAGTTAACGATTTTAGAAAGAAGGAATTTAAATTGATTAGAAAATTTGAAGGACTAACAGCTAATGATTTAATAGAAATATTAAAGAATTATCAAAGGGATACAAAAGTATGCATCCAAATGCTAGGAGAAAATTTTCCGGTTAAGCAACTTGAAGAGTGTATTTATTATGACTTTGAAAAGGGGAAAAGAGGGAGGGCACATAAGGGAATTCTAATAAAATAAGGTATTACTAAATGAGGGGAGAAGGGTGAATTTTAAAATCTTAAAATGTTACGTATATGTTTGTAATTCAATTGGAATAAGTCCATCTTGGGATGGACTTGAAAGATTTAGAAAATTTTATTTATGGGAGCGTGAAAAATAATGGCAGATATTAAATGGATTAAATTAGCTACTTGTATGCCTGATGATGAAAAAATGAAATTAATAGATGCAATGAAAGAAAGGGATACAATCCATTATGTGTGGATAAGAATACTTTTACTAGGTGGAAAGCTTAATGCTAATGGTGAAATATTTTTATCAGAGGGAAAGCCACTTACTAGCAAAATGCTAGCCATATTATTTTCACGACCATTAGAAGCCATTAAACTTGCATTAAGAGTTCTATCTAAATTTGGAATGATTGAAATAGCTCCTGATAAAGTAATCAGAATTGTAAACTGGGACAAGTATCAAAATATAGAAGGAATGGAAAAAGTTCGCGAGCAAAATAGAAAAAGAGCTGAGACTCATAGGGAAAAGAAAAAACAAGAGAAGAATACTGCCAAAAGTGATGCTCAAGAAAGTTATGAAGATGAAGTTTTAGAAGAAAGCATAACTTTGAATGAAAATGAGGAACTAGAAGAAACTAATAATTTAGAACAAAAGAAAAATTCATCAGAGGAGAATTATGCGCCAGAAGAAAATAAAGCTCTTGATGAAAATGCAACATTAGAGAATTTAGAAACAAGGGAAGAAGCTTCTGTAAATACTGATACTGATGAAGCAGCTAGTGATATCAGTTCGGAAATTGCTAATAATAAAGATATCAGTAATAACATTATAGAAAGTACTGATAATAATAGTACTGTTACTAAAAATACTCGTAACGTTACGCAAAATAAAAGTAACGTTACAGTAACGCAACAGAATAAGAAAGAGATAGAGAATAAGATTAAGAAG
>NZ_JBJIAB010000073.1:0-10795 GCF_045310795.1 Candidatus Clostridium helianthi | reverse complement strand
TGTTTTGTTCATTTTATATTAATGGATATTTTTCACAATAAATTATTTTGGGAATTTCATTTTGCAACATATATATTAATTTTACCACTTTTAAATTGTTCTTTGAATTCTTAACATAATATTACATTAGAAACTTCGTTTTCAACAATAATTTTCTTTGGTAGATTGGAGGTAGCTTAGACTTAGTCTTTGAATATAAAATGGAGGTTTGTCCTAATTACAAGGATAAACCTCCATTTTTTCTTTACTTCTAATTTTTATATGAAAGCTTAAGTAAATCCATAAAAATCTACTTAACTAAAGTATCCTGGATATTGTGTTTCTTATACCCCTGTTGATGTTTTTTTGTATAAAATATCACTATATCCTTTTATGAATAATATAATTGTGATAATGCTAGATAAAAGGTCTGTTATAGGTTGAGCGAACCATAGTCCGTCTTGACCAATTACCTTTGGTAAGAAAAATATAGTTAGTGCTAATATCACTGATTGCCTTGATATACTTAATAGTACGGCAGTTTTAGGTTTACCTGTTAGCATCATGAAGCCAGAGCCAAAGGTAGGAATGGAAATAAGAAAGATAAGTACTGTATATTTTTTCAAGCCATTTACAGAAATATTCACAAGTTCAGGGTTCTGGGTAAAAAGACTAACAGCGAATTTGGGAAATAGCTGCATAATTATAGCACTAACTGCCAAGAATCCAGTGCTAAACAAAACAGCAAGGGCAAGAGTTTTCAGGGTTCTGCCATAGTTCTTTTTTGCATAATTATAACCGATAATGGGCTGGAAGCCTTGAGCTATTCCATAAACTGGCATCAAAAATAGCATTGTAATGGAGTTTAGTACAGTCATTGCGCCAATTGCTAGTTCTCCACCATATAAATTTAAGGAATAATTGCTTACAATTTGTGCAACACTTACGGATAATTGATTAGAAAATGGAACTAACCCAATTAAGAAAATAGCTTTTACAATTGAAATATGTAATTTGAAATTGCTCTTTTTAAGTATCAAAGTATTTTTTAATTTCATGAAATAATAAAGTCCAAGAATTACGGTAGTAAATTGAGCAATGACAGTAGCAATAGCTGCACCTTTTATTCCCATGTGAAATACATATATAAATAATGCATCAAGTAATATATTAAGAATGCACCCTGTAATTGTAATAGCAGCTGAAAATATAGGATTTCCATCAGAACGAACGATAAAAGGCAGACAAAATCCCAGCATATTAAAAATAGTACCAGCCATGATGATTGTAATAAAATCTTTGGTATAAGATAATATTTCACCGTTTATACCGAGCCATCCTAATATTGAATTTTGAAATATCAGATACAAGCTGGTGACCAAAAGCCCTAAAACAATGCTTAGAGATAGTGCATTTCCAGCAAAATTTTCAGCTTCTTCTTTATTGCCTTCTCCAAGTTTTATAGAGATATTAGAGCTGGCCCCCATTGATATGAGAGCTGATAACGCTACTACTATTGTAGTAATTGGCGTTGTAAGGCCAATACCTGTTAAGGCTAGAGTTCCGACTTCTGATATATTTCCTATAAACATCCGATCGATTACTATATAAAGTGAATTAATCAATAAACTGAGTACTGTTGGAACTGAATATTGTATAAGTAATTTACCAATAGATTTTTGTTCAAGTTCTTGTATTTTGTCCATTATGTAACTTCTCCTTTAGATATATTAAAGATATATAATATCTATAATTCAAATATAAAAACCCATATATTAATGGGTAAATATTTATTCTTTGTTGTTTTTGCAGTTTGATTTATTTTGAGTTAGATCATATAGTTTTTTATCTTCTAGATAATTTTCTAGTACATTTTCAGCTTCTGCCATTACTTTTTCAATCAAACATTTGCTATTTTCATTTAAATTGCAAACAAATAATGAGCCAGTTCCTTCAGTTGCCTTAATAACATCCATAAAAGAAATAGACTTCATGTCTTTACGCAAAACGTAACCTCCATTTGCACCTGGAGTTGACTCAATTAAATCAGCCTTTACCAGCTGAGTTAAAATTTTCGAAAGATATGTAGTAGATAAATTAAAGTGTTCCGCTAGAGCACTTACGCTTAGTTTCTCACTTTTCGCATTTTCCATCATATATACAATTGTATGTAGAGCATAATTTGTTGCTTTTGTATATTTCAAATTAAAACCTCCTAAAAGATATTGCAGAGTTTATTTATCTATAATAATAAATATAATAGATTATTTTGTCAATAAGTATTTTATGCACCTGCAATTCTGATTTTGCAGTTAGGCGGTATACATCTCCTTCCGGTATTAAACTCATTTCTACATTTTGGATAGCATCCGTTCCATCTTTCCTTTTTCCTGTTACTACCCCTATGTCGTGTTTCACGACACCCCTGCAATGTCTTAAAAGTGCATCTCTTATATTTTTATCCGATAGCTAGCATCCGTAACACTCCCACTTCTTTAAGTGGAAGATAACGGCTGCACGCTCCTGTATAAGTTCAACTGGTTTAATCCTGCCCTAAAGCCTTTCTGCATCCATCGCAAACAACTGCTCCATTAAATTCAACAACATCTTTATCACTTCCACAAAAAATGCATCCTTTAATATATTTTTTAACAACCACCCCATTATCAACCTTAATTATTTCCATGGAATCTCCCTCGTAAATTTCTAGTACCTTTCTTATTTCTTTTGGTATTACAATCCTTCCAAGTGGGTCGAGCTTTCTTACTATTCCTGATGCTTTCATCTTTACATTCTCCTCATATAAATTATTTCTTGCATTGAATTACTCTTGTCTTTTCTTCTAATATCTCTATTTTTCTTTTCTAAAATCACATTTTCATAACCTAGCTTAGGCACAATCAAGGAAACTCCTACTCACATTCGTTCATAGGAGTAAGTGCGAGCAGCCAAATATGAAAGCTCGCAGAAAAAGTTTGAGTAACCAAATATAAAATTTGGGCTCTCACTTTTTGGGCTCTTACTTAAGTCTATAGTTATTCCTAATATCCTTCTCAATTTCTACAACATAATCTTTTGACATTTCATATATTCTTGAAGCAACCCCTTCATCAAATGTCAGTAATCTATCAATAGAGAATTCGCTGCTCACTATAATAGGCAGAAAATTAAGATACCTGTAATTAATAATTTCAAACATAATATTTGTATCTGTTTCATTGATTTTTCCCTTAAAGAGATCATCAACAAGTAATACCTCACATAATTGATACTTTGAAATGGTGCTAGTATAATATTCTTCATCAATCATATTTTGTTTTATCTTTGTGATTACATCACGATAAGGCATGTACACCACTTTAATTCTTTGTTTTAAAAAATTTAATGCAACAGCAATGCTGCAATGCGTTTTACCGCTGCCAACCTGTCCACATAATAGAATACTATTTCGCCTATTATCTTTTATTTCATCAAAATCAGTACAATATGCTGCTGCAGTGTCCTTCATCCTTTGTGACGCATTATTCCAAACTTCAAAGCTAGAGAAAGTAAGTTTACTTTGTTCAACATTAATTCCCGAATACTTCCACTCATTCTTTAGTTTTTCTATTTTTCTGCATTCACAGGCTACAGCAAGAGGCTGCATATGTTCCTGCCTAATAAGTATCCATCCAGTATCACAGCATTTATCGCATTTATATGAGGTTTTCTTCAATCCTCTTTCGTTCAGCTTCTGTAAGTTTTCGCGGTTCCTTTGGCTTGAATCCTGCAAATTCATTTTTATCTGCTGTGTTACTCTTTCCATTGCTTCTAACCCCATTTTTCTTTACCTCCATATGATCTTCTGGATACCCATCTCTCCTCCAGTTTTTTAATACCCCAATTGCATATTTTATATCAGGACAATTCTTTTCAAACCCAACATCCATGGCCATCTTAACCATTTTTTCTCCATGAATATCAATAGCCGATCTAAGAGCAACATAGTCGCATCCTCCTGGCTTCCCTGTTATTTTTTCATGATAATGCATAAGCTCTAATGCTTTAAGATTTATGTCCTCCTCTTCCACAGATTCACTTTTAGTATTATTGTGTTTCTTAAATAAATTCGACTGACTAACGTCCTCATCATAAGCTGAGCCTTTATTATTTATACCAAAACCAGTATTCTTTTTATCCTCTATGTTTTTATCTTTATCTATCTCTTTTTTCTCTTTCTTATTCTTCTTATTCTCTATCTCTTTCTTATTCTGCTGAGTTACTGTAACGTTACATTTATTTTGAGTAACGTTACTATTATTTTTAGTAACAATACAATTATTATCATCAGTTTCTAAAATGTTTTTACTGATATCTTCATTATTATCAATAATTTCTACATTACTATTATTACCTGATTCGCTAGTAGCAGTATTTGATTTATCATTAATATACATATTTCCAGAAGCTTCTTCATTAGTTTCCAAATTTTCTAATATATCATTTTTACCTAGAGCTTTGTTTTCTTCTATAATAGAATTCTCACAGTAATCTCTCTTTCGTTCTAATTCATTAGTTTTTTCTAATTCTACACTTTCATCCAGATCTTGATTTTCTTCTAATTCTATAAATTCTTCTAAGACTTGATCTTCCTGAGTTTCTTCCTTATTACTTTTAGCTAAATTCTTCTCTTCTTTTTTCTTTTCTCTATGATTTTCAACTCTTTTTCTATTTTGTTCACGGACCCTTTCCATTCCCTCTATGTTCTGATGCTTATCCCAGTTCACAATTCTAATTACTTTATCAGAAGCTATTTCAATCATGCCAAAGTTAGATAATACTTTTAATGCAATCTTAATATCCTCTAAAGGCCTAGAAAATAATACAGACAACATTTTGGCAGTAAGAGGTTTTCCTTCGAATAAGAAAACCTTTCCATTGGCGTTAAGTTTTCCACCAAGTAAAAGTATTCTTATCCAAACGTAATGAATTGTATCCCTGTTAGGCATTGCATCTATTAACTTCATTTTTTCATCATCATGCATATTAGTAGCTAATTTAATCCATTTAATCTCTGCCATTATTCCCACGCTCCCATAAATAAAATTGTCTAAACCTTTCGAGACCATTCCATGATGGGTTTAACTCAATTAACTTACAAACATCTATATAACATTTAAAAATTCTAAAATTCATTTGTAAGTCCTCGCTTTCTTTTTATACATTTCTATTAAAAGTTATATCCCTGATACATTCTAGCTCAAGGTGTATGAAAATAAATCTACATTTATTTTTTTAATTTAAGATTACTATTTTCTTAATTCAACTAAAATTTCTTTTAATAATTCTTCCACAGCTTGTCCTTATATAACAATAACTATTAGCGTAACATAATACTCTTAAATTACAATATATGCGTTGCAATTTACACTGCACATTTCACAATTACGCATAAAATTCTTGCAATATTTTTAGAATTTTGATGAAGAATCATTTTTGCAATATATATAATCAATTTTAGATTTCTAATACTATATATAAAGTCAATACATTTTACTCTTTAAGTAATTTATTTATTAAAAAAAATCTCTATTGGATTATTTATATCTAATAGTTTTATCATCTTATCGATTTCATTAGAACCAAATATTCCTTTATTAAGTTTATTACCTAAGGTTTTTGGAGACATTCCTAATTCCCTTGCCAGCTTTTCCTGAGTATATCCTTTTGCTTTTATCTTTCCTTTTAACTCATTAACTAATATCATAAATGCTCCCCTTTCGTTACTCATTAAGTAATATTATATATATTATGCCTATTATTGTCAATACTTCTTACGTAACTTTTTCTATATAATGGAAAATAATTGTTGCATATCCGGAAACAGATGTTATAATAAATTATATTAATAGTCTCCAAATTAGAATGATTTTTTTAATTTGCCTAACTGCAGTAAACAAAATAAATAAAAAGTTATTAAGTTTTATTAGAACGCTTCGATTTTATTATAGATTATCAATAAATTATATTAATTGATAATCTATAATTTACTTACTTTTAATATAGAACTAAGAGGTGATATAAAATGGGTTTGAAAGAAAATATCAAAAATAGACGATTAGAATTGAATCTCACATTAGAAGATGTTTCTAAAAGATTATCTATTAGTAAGCCAACACTTCAAAGATATGAAAGCGGTGTAATCTCTAATATACCTTCTGACAAAATCGAAAAACTTGCAGTAATATTAGAAACAACTCCATCTATTTTAATGGGATGGGATGAAAACAAAATAAAAACACGTTTACAACTATCAGAAGAATTAGAATATTTATTAAAAAAATATAATTCTTTAGATAACCTAGGTAAACATACGGTAAACACAGTATTAGAAATGGAATTTAATCGTTGCTCACAGCTTAATAATCAAGATAAAAGCTTTTAATTTTTTGTCTATAATTGGAAATTATTTAATAAAAATAAATTAAAATAAAATACCGAAATTAAATTACAGCACTTCTAATTAATTGTACAAATAAATCTATCGCTGATATATAACCTTTTAATTATTAATTTTCATATATAATTAATAATGCTGTATAATTCACTCTAGAATAATACAGCACTTTCATTTCTTGCTTTAAGCTATATTTAAATTTCAAGTTGCTTTTAATTACACCTTCCTCACGTATAAAAATATTGGACCTTTTCTATTCTCATACTTTTATTTTCATTGCTGCAACTAACTGACCATTTTTATATTTTGTAAATTCTATCATAACTTCTCTTCTATATTTTATGTCCGTTGTTATACTAACTTCATCAAGATATTTGAACTTCTCATCTTCGTGTAGTTCTACAACTTGAAATTCAACAAATTTACCTGGATATTATTCGTAGCTTCCTGCTATTTCACATGAATAAACCTTCCTTTATTTATTCTAAGCTACTCATAATTAATCACATAAATTGCTAATTTCTAATTTAAATATTTTCTTATAAATTTCACATAATATAATTGAAACCACAATAACGTTTATTTATAAATTGATAATTAATAGCCCCCCTCTTAATAGGGGTTCACTTTAATTATTGTTATAGAAAAACATTTTAAATGATCTAATAAAATTTATCTAAAACTCATAATATAAGAGCTTTTACTTTTTAAGTTATAGACTTTTAATTTGAATATTTCCCTGAAAACTTCACATAATATTTATGTGATAATAATTGATTTTTTATTGTCCCCCTATTTATTTAGTAAGTTCCCTTTAGGAGCTTACTATTATTTTTTACTACTTCTTCATTTATGCAATACATAATCAGAATATACATTAAAGCTCTCTTTTTATAAGTTAATACCCTATCTTTTATATTGCTTAAATTTTTTCCAATATAATTAAAAATAAATGTATATAAATCTGATATTCAGACATAATATATTACATAATGATATTCCGTGATAGCTCAATGGTGGAGCACTCGGCTGTTAACCGATAGGCTGGAGGTTCAAGTCCTCTTCGCGGAGCCATTTTTTTATATTTCACTTAAAAGGTAGCGTATATTAATACAGCTACTATTTTTATGCAGTATTTTAAATATGATTCATAAAAATGAGTACAAAACTTCTGCACTAATTGGTATAAATGAATAATTAACTTTAGCTTTGCAAAAAATACATATTTAAACAACAATGAATTAATAAATAAAGGGTGCCACTTAGCACAGATATAAAGATTAATAAATAGTTGATTTATAAAATTAGAATATTGAAATTTCATTTGTAAAGGAGAAGGAATAATATGTTATTAATAAAAAATGCCAAAATATTAACCATGTCCGGTAGAAATTACGATAATGGAAGCATTTTAATAGAAGGCAAAAAGATTGTAAAAGTAGGCGAAGACATAGATATAAATAATAATGATATTTCAGAAGTAATTGATGCAGAAAATTGCTTAGTTATGCCAGGAATTATAGAAGCTCATTGTCATCTTGGTATTAAGGAAGTAAGGAAAGGTTTTGAAGGAGATGATTGTAACGAAATAACTCAACCAGTTACGCCATATCTTAGAGCCTTAGATGGAATTAATCCTATGGATTCAGCTTTTCATAATGCATTGAGTGCAGGAATTACTGGTGCAATGGTTGGACCTGGAAGCTCAAATGTAGTTGGTGGTCAATTTATTTTCATTAAAACTTATGGTAGATCAATAGACAAGATGGTTGTTCTTGAACCAGCAGCAATGAAAATTGCATTTGGTGAGAATATAAAATCAAATTATAATAAAAGCAATATGATGCCAACAACTCGTATGTCAATTGCTGCACTTTTAAGAGAAGAATTATTTGAAGCACAACAATATAATGAAAGTAAAAAAAATGCCGAGAAATCTGGTAATAGCTTCGATGTAATGTTCAGAAAAGAATGCTGGTTACCAGTACTCAACAAAGAAATTCCTTTAAAAGCCCATGTACATAGAGCTGACGATATCTTAACTGCAATCCGCATAGCTAAAGAATTTGATTTGAACTTGACTCTCGACCATTGTACTGAAGGACATTTAATTGCAAAAGAGATAAAGGAATCTGGATTTTCCGCAATAGTTGGTCCGTCACTAACAGTTAGGAATAAAATCGAAACACAAAATTCAGATTTTAAAACAGCAGGTATATTACATAAAGAAGGTGTAAAAGTGGCTATTACTACCGATCATCCAGTCACAAGAATACAAGATTTACCTATCTGTGCTGGTTTTGCAGCAAGAGAAGGATTAGGTATAGAAGAAGCCCTTAAAGCAATTACAATAAATGCAGCAGAAATTTGTAATGTTTCACATAGAGTTGGTAGCATTGAAGTTGGAAAGGATGCTGATATTGCAATCTTTGATGGAAATCCAATGGAAGTATTTACAAAGACAATGTACACTATAATTGATGGTGAAGTAGTTTACAAGTCTGACGATATAATATCTTAAGTAATTTTTATAATAGTGTTAGTAATTAAATAGAAAAATATCTGCTTAATGCATTAACTTTAATTAAAACACAAAAATTAATAATTTAAAACCAAGCCTAATAGGCCTGGTTTTCTTTTTGGGGATTTGTTAAATTCTTCACATAAAAAGTGTCAGCAACTCCAATTAAGTACTGGACTTGATGACACTTTATTTACAACTAGGAAGCAAACTTCATCTGCTTCCCTGAAGTATCTTCGCAACAAATTATCTATTATTTTAGTTATTGTTGTTATTGTCATTGTTGTTATTATTGTTATTGTTATTTCTGTTATTATCATTGTTGTTATTGTTGTTATTATTATTGTTTCTGTTGTTATCATTGTTGTTATTATTGTAGTTATTATTGTAGTTATCCATTAATATCACCTCCTAACCTTTATATTATTGGTTAAAAAATTTTTATTATGCATTGATAATAGAAAAATTCTTAAAGCACTTATTTGATAACTAAATTTAGCAAAAACCAAAAATAATAATCGATTTAAGAAAAGTTGAACAAAATCGCAGGCGACTTTGGGGCTGGGGATTTTTTTACGTATCTGCCTTTTTGAACGTATGTGAGAAAAATCTGCACATCAGAAATGGCAGCTATGCACCTATAAAAAGAGTAGCTATGCTACAATACTGAACTATTCTGCATATAAGAACATTTTATGCAGGCGAATATATTTTCTTTTTTATTCTCTTTACAAATCCTAACTTTCTGAATTAGTCTTTTCCATAATTTATCCACAAATTTAACTTGAATATAAATTCCTAGAGAATTAAGAAAGCATCTGATTTACAGATGCTTTAAGATATTTGATTTAATTAAGATTATAAATTTGAAGACTGAAGCCTACGTACTCTATCTTCTATCGTTGGATGAGTGCTAAATAGGTTCATTAATCTTTTCGCACTTAGAGGATTGACTATAAACATATGGCTTACTGCAGGATTTACGTCCATAGGAACCACTCTTGAAGCCTGATCTAACTTAAGTAATGCTTTAGAGAGTCCTCTGCTATGTCCTGCAATCCTCGCTCCTGTATTGTCAGCAAGATATTCTCTAGATCTTGATACTGCCATCTGTACTAACATAGCTGCAATAGGTCCTAAAATAATTAATGGTAAAGCTGCTAAGAATCCTGAGCCTTCTTCTTCATCACTGTTACCCATGCCAAACATTAACGCCCACTGCGCCCAATTAGCCATTGTTGTGATTACTCCTGCCATTACAGCTGCAATAGTACTTATAAGTACGTCCCTATTCTTAATATGCGCCAGTTCATGAGCAATAACACCTTCTAATTCTTCATAATTTAGTATATTCACTAATCCTTGTGTAACAGCAACAGCTGAATGCTTAGGATTTCTTCCTGTTGCAAACGCATTAGGCTGTGTAGAAGGTGTAATATAAAGCCTTGGCATTGGTATTCCTGCATTTGCTGTCAATCTTTCCACCATATTATAAATTTCAATATTATCATTTCGTGTTAATAGCTTAGCTCCAGTCATAGATAGTGCAATTTTATCACTAAACCAATAACTTCCTCCATTCATAACTAATGCAAGCACCAAAGCCATCAGCATTCCTGATTGACCTCCAATACCTCTTCCTATTAATACTACTAATATCGTCAGGACACTCATCAAAAGTAAAGTTTTAATTTGATTTCCTAAACCGCTCATTTTCTTTTCCTCCTTTTACTTAATTAATAAAATGTTTTGATAATTTTTTCTGAATTTAGAAATTTATGTAATAAAAAAGTGGCTGCGCCACGCTCCTTCGGAGAAATATATTAAAATATAAATCAAAACTATAGAGATTTACTTTT
>NZ_JBJIAB010000072.1:0-11179 GCF_045310795.1 Candidatus Clostridium helianthi | reverse complement strand
TAATACTACAAAGATCAGCTATATCTTGAGTTTATGTTATTATTTTAGTCTCAACATCGCAATCAAGCCAACTCAAAAGTGCGTAGCAGTTAATTAATATAATGTTCTTTGAAAATTGAATAATACCATGTTTACAAAATATGTTATAATAGTAAGCAATGATGTAATACTTAGAATTTATGAGTATTGCACTAGTATAAATAATTACGAACATATATAGTTTAGAGGCGAATCTTTATGATCTTAGAACATAGATTAGAGAAATTAATTTTATCTACTATTGCATTTGGTACAATATCTGGCATCATTTTAGGAATTACCAAAATAGAAATGCCTATTGGGGGATATGCAATTTTGGGAGGAACTTTAGTATCGATATTGACTGGTATACATATCTGCGGCAATAAAAAATAAGCAGTACCAATTTTGTTATAAGACGTAACAGTAAATTTTTATGTAACATAGTAAATAGAGCGAATTATAGGAGGAAATTAAATGAGTAAAAAAAATTATGTGAATATATTGACAGTTATACTAACGTTTATAATTGCTCACATTATTTATAACTTAACAGGATTTCATTATAATTTTTCTGAAGGAATATTAAATTTAAAATTATTAATTGATTTGGGATTATGGTTGCTAATATACGTACCAGTTAATATAATTCTTGATAAAATATTATTGTCCAAAGGAAAATGATTTAATAAAGGTCATAGTCATTATAATAAAATAAAAGATACAAGTTCACAATTTTCTTATATTTAGTATTATAGTGGACAATCTCATATATAATTTTTTAGTATATATTTTAACATCACATTAAAATACAGCCAAAATAAAAATACCAACATTTCAATTTAAGAAAAGTTGGTATTTTTATTTTGGCATGATAGCTTATATTAGAATGTCTACATCGTTTTTTAGGTACAAAATTTTAGGAGATATAAAAGCATATATGGGCGTTGGGAGTGTGGTTAAAATGGCTTCAAATATTTGATAAAGATAAAAAGATAATAAAGGCTGAAAACTTTATAGTTCAAAGTAATGTAGTGAACTCATATATCAGAAGGAAAGACTTAAAAATAGAGAATCGATGTATGCATGGTGTGTGTAATATTTTGTAATTAATGTTATAATAAGTTTTATATGAAACTATGATCTAATGGATACTAGTAAATTATCAAGTGCCATATAATAAATATTCTTATATAGAAAATAGGAGGTATTAAGCATGAAGGATTTCCCGGAGTTTATGAAAAATGAAAAAAATCATATCAGTAGCAGTCAACAAAATACAGAAGACATTGATGGTTATTATTTTGAAGGTGAAGACGGTAGCCAAATGGCTTTCTGGACATGCTATTCAGATAGAGTTTCTAAAGAACATAAGCATGAATTTGATGAATATACCGTTGTTGTATGCGGTCAGTACACAGCAATTATTGATGGGAAAGAAATTGTATTAAATCCAGGTGACGAAATATTTGTTCCAAAAGGAACGCTACAAGGTGGAAGGTATATTGCAGGAACAAGAACAATTTCAGCTTTTGGAGGAAGAAGAATTCATAAGTGAATTTAATGGAATTATGTATATAATTTCTATAAACTTATTATAAAACGCAATAAGTAAGTAAGAGCGAAATGAAGATAGCTAATATTTTATGTAGGGAGCTATAAAATGAACTGTAAAATGTGCGATAAGCAAAAAAGCATTAAAGATAATCCATATTTTATTATGGAGCTTCAAACAGAGTATGTAATTTTAGGATGGTTTCAGAGGTTCAAGGGCTATACTGTTTTCAACAGTAAAGAGCATGGTCCTGAATTACATAACTTAGAACAGTCTTTTAAAATGAAGCATCTTGAAGAAATGTCTATTGTGGCCGAGGCTATTTCTAATATATTTAAACCTGATAAGATGAACTATGAACTACTTGGAAATGGATGCTCTCATATTCATTGGCATTTATATCCGAGAGTAAAAGGTGATACGCCTATAGTTAGTTCTATATATCAATTGTCAAATGAGGAATTGTTTGATGAATCTACAAGACCGAATGAGGAGCAGAGAGAAGAATTGAAAGAAAAGATTAAAAATGAAATTGTGCATCTATGTTCGAAATAAACATTAGGCTAAGTAATTCCATGATGCAGAATACCTATAATTGATATAACGATCGGGCTTTGTAAGAGTTGTTTTAATATGAATTATTGTAAAAGTTCTAAAAGGAGATTTAAGTATGCAATATCACTATAAAAAAGAAGATGTACCTTCATTAGAAGAAGCAAAATTAATTTTAAAAGAAGCGGAAGAGTTAAATCCAGGTCCTTGGGTAATGCATTCTATGTATGTGGCAGAAGGGGCAAAATTAATAGCGGAGCAAACAGAAAATTTAAATTCTGAAGTAGCATATATTTTAGGAATGTTGCATGATATAGGAAGAAGAGAAGGTATACATGCTATGAGACACGGCATAGATGGATATAAATATGCAATCAGTAAGGGTTATGATTTAGTAGCAAGAATTTGTTTAAGACATACATCATTTAGGCATAATGATGAAGTTGTTATTGTAGGAAAATGGGATGGTACTGTTGAAGAATATAATTTTGCAAAAGATTATTTGTCACGCATAGAGGAATCGGATTATGATAGATTAATAAAATTATGTGATTATTTATCATTACCAAACGGATTCGTTTTAATAGAGAAAAGAATTGTAGATATAGCATTAAGAGGAGGGAGTAATGAATATACAATTCCTAGGTGGAAATCTACTTTTAAGATTAAAGAGTATTTTGAGGAGAAAATAGGAAAATCAATTTACAGCTTGTTACCAAATGTGAAAGAAAATACTTTTGGATTTTGAAAAAGGGTCTGGATGATGAATTTTCTTATGCTATGTATAAAAGTTTATTTTATAGTTTCATGATTATGTGCTTTTAGGCTTTGAGAAGGGAGTGCTTTATGAATAAAAGAAATGATATGATTATAGAATGGGCAATTAAAAAAATAGAAAGAGAGTATAAAGATGATGTAAGCCTTTTACTACTATATGGTTCTTATGAGAATGGCACTGATAATCCGATTTCAGATGTGGATTTATATTTTATACCAAAGACAGAGCATGCATATGAATTGACTAAAACTTTTATTGTTGAAGGTGTTGGGTTTGATTTATTTCCTATGTCATGGGAACGTATTAAAGGAATTGCGGAATTTAATGAAGTTTTGACATCATGTCTAGCTAATGTGAAGATACTCTATTGTAATTCAGATGATGATAAAACAAGATTTGAGGAATTACAATGTAGGTTAAGGAAAAATTTAAGTGACAAAGTGTTTATGATGAATAAAGCATTGAAGAAGATGGAAAGAGTAATGGATATTTATAGAACCATGATGTTTGAAGACAGTATCTGTGAATTGAGAACGATTGCTGGCCGTATAATCATGCTTTTATCAGATATTGTAGCATATGCAAACCAAACGTATTTTAGTAGGGGCGTAAAGAAACAAATAGAGGATTTAAAAAATATAGAGACCATTCCAAAGGACTTCATTTTAATGTATGAATCAGTTACAAAGGCTAATTCAGCAAGGCAACTTAAAGAATATTGTTACAAAATGATAAAAAATACAAGAGACTTTTTGAATAGTAAAGCTGGAAAAGGAAATAAAGAAGATAAGAAAGCAAATTATAAAGATCTTGCGGAACTTTACCAAGAAATTATCTCGACTTGGAATAAAATCTATACATGTTGTGATAGTGGAGATACTATTCTTGCATATATTTCAGGTGTAAGCCTTCAACGAGCATTAAGCATGGCTGTAAGGGAAAATGGCTTGGATGAATTCAATTTAATGGGTTATTATAATTCAAAGAATTTGAATAAATTTAAAGAGAGGGCCGTGGAAATACAAAAGGAATTTATAAAAATGATTGAAGATAATGGTGCAGACATTGAATCATATAATGAGGTTGAAGAGTTTATAAAAAGAAATTGACTAATGTAAAACGATAATTTAATAATATCAATTTGCAATTTTCTTATATTGAGCATTGTAGGTGGAAAATCTTACCCATAATTTTTGTGTGCTATATTTCAACATCATAAAACGCAGCTAAAAATAAAAATACCAACCTTTCAATTTAAGAAAAGTTGGTGTTTTCATTTTCTAAAAGTTTTTTGAATGAACTACCAAATATAGATACCTAATCTAAGAATTATACTTATGGATTGAAATATATGCTATATCGGAAAGGACAGATACTCTTTTTTGAAGTGTTACATTAGAGAATATGTTGTAGGCATTTCTTCATCAAAAGTTGTTCTATTTTGCTTGTCACGGGCTTGCTGTTGGAGCATGCTTAAACGGGTGCAACTTCTTATGTTAGAAATCCTCAACTTATTCTCAGTAACCGGAACAACAGAGTACCTGTCCTTTCTGTAGATTATCAAATAATTCTAAGTTATATCTTCATTCGCTTTAGGTATAGCCATTTTTAAGAACTCTTCCATTGCTCGTGTGAAGTATTTTCCCTTTTTGGTGTAGAAATATACGTTACGGCAAATGCTATCCTCATTCAGCTTATAATAGATTACGTTAGGGTCAGGTTTTGTATATCTTATAAGGGTATCACTTAAAAAGCTAATGCCCATTCCATAGCAGGTAAGGTTATATGACGTAACTAACTGGTCTAATTTTAAAATCACATTTGGTGAAAAGTTATGATGCTGACATATCTTCTCAGCACGTTTTCGTGTATCATTTCCAGATCTTAAAAATAGAAATGGTTCATCTTTAAATAGTTCCAAAGGAACACTAGGTGTAGACGAATCAAGATGTTTATTATTTATTATGTCATGAGCAGTTAATTGATAATTTATAGTTTTACTATTAACTTCAAATTTCTTTGGAACAGCTAAAAGCAAGTTTTCATTACAGTACTTATGTCTAGAATATATATTTTCGTTAAACTCATAATTATCTATAACAAGATCTAAAGCACCAGAGAAGAGTTGCTGCTCTAAAAGCGCAGTATTAGCTTCAACCATATGAATAGAAACAAGTGGGAATTTTTCTCTAAAATCTGTGATTATAGGAGGAAGAATATAAGAAGCAAAAAGATTACTTCCGCCTATAGCTATATTTCCAGTACGTAACTCGTTCATATTGCTTAAGAAATTCTCGAATCCATTTTGAATATCAAGAATCTTTTCTATACATTTTACATACTCCTGTCCACAAGGAGTTAATTGAATTGGATTTGTACTTCGGTCAAACAAAGGAAAACCTACACGCTCTTCTATCTTTTTTATAGTTGCACTAAGGGAAGGCTGAGAAATATACAGGTTTTGAGCGGCTTTTGAAAAACTTTTTTCCTTATTAACCTCATACACATATTCCATACCTTTAAACATAAATAACCTCCACATATAAATAAAAATCTATAATACTTATATCATTATATGTATTTGATTATATTGTAGAGGACACTTATAATGAAGTCAACAGATGAATTAGAAGAATTTGATAATAAACCAATAATTTATACAAGAAGTGCCGATTATAATGTGGGGGCGAAGGTTATGATAAGGGAAATAAAGTTAGAAAATAAAGATATCAATTTCCGTAAGGAGAACGACTCAATTGGAAGCAAGGACATACCTGAAGATGTATATTATGGTGTACAATCTTTGCGTGCTGCTGAAAACTTTAGGATTACTGGATTGTTCATGCATCCAGAAATTATAAATAGTTTAGCATATATAAAGAAAGCAGCTGCCATAACAAATTGTGAAGTTGGAGTTTTAGATAAAAAGATTGCAGATGCAATTGTAAAAGCTTGTGATGAGATATTAAGAGGAAATCTGCATGAATACTTTATTGTTGACCCAATTCAAGGTGGAGCAGGAACTTCACTTAATATGAATGCTAATGAGGTCATAGCCAACCGCGCAATTGAGATACTTGGAGGTAAAAAAGGAGAATATTCTATTGTACATCCAAATGATCATGTAAACTGTGGACAATCTACTAACGACGTTATACCAACTGCAGGAAAAATTACAGCTTTAAAATTATTGGAACATGCTCAAAGTGAGCTATATAGATTACATGATGCATTTTCACAAAAAGCTATAGAATTTGATCACATAATAAAAATGGGAAGAACTCAAATGCAGGATGCAGTACCAATTCGTTTAGGTCAAGAATTTAAAGCTTATTCAGTAGCTATAATGAGAGATGTTAACCGCATGGAAAAAGCTATGGATGAGATGCGAGTTCTTAATATGGGCGGAACTGCAATAGGTACTGGAGTTAATGCAGACGTAAAGTATCTTAAACGAGTTGTTCCAAATCTATCAGAGATTACTGGAATGGATCTTATACAAGCTTTTGATTTAATAGATTCAACACAAAACTTGGATTCCTTTGTAGCAGTATCAGGAGCTGTTAAGGCTTGTGCAGTAACATTATCTAAGATTGCTAATGACTTAAGATTAATGTCTTCTGGACCAAGAACAGGATTTGGAGAAATTAATCTTCCAGCAAAACAAAATGGTTCCTCTATCATGCCAGGAAAAGTTAACCCAGTTATTCCTGAGGTAGTAAACCAAGTGGCATTCAATATTATCGGTAATGATACGACAATCACAATGGCAGCAGAAGGTGGACAATTAGAACTTAATGCATTTGAACCAATTATATTCTATTGTTTATTTCAATCAATTGATACTCTAACTTATGCAGTTCAAACTTTCATAGATAATTGTGTAAAAGGTATTACAGCCAATGAAGAAAGATGCCGTGATTTAGTAGAAAACAGTGTTGGAATAATTACAGCAATTTGCCCACATGTAGGATATTCAACAGCTGCAAACCTAGCTAAAGAAGCTATAAAAACAGGAACATCTATTAGAACTTTGATATTAGAAGCAGGGCTTTTAAGTGAAGATGAATTAAATGAAATTTTAGATCCATTTAATATGACAGAGCCAGGGATATCAGGAAAAAAATCTATTAGCAATGAATTAAAAACAGTTTAATAAATTTTGTAAATAAGCTTGAAATTAAATAGCAAGAGAAATCATTTGGAGTGATATGAGATTCATAATTTGAATCTCATATCACTTCTTATTTTTATGCTCTTGGCACATAGTAAACTCCATATTAATTAATTGACATAAAAAATTTTTTTCTAATTCATATAAAGATGTTTGAAATAGATTTTATATTCTAAAAAAGAATTCTGTAATGTGTACCTAATGCACTAAAATAGAGGATTTGACGTATAATATTTGAGTTGAAATTCTAATAAATTTAATTTATAAAAGTCGCACTAACGAATATTTTGATAAGACTAAAATGGATTTTTCTGATTATTCAGAATTTTAAAAACATATGAATAAAGGATTTTTTGTGTTATAATACATGCGGAAATTGAATTTTCTTGTATAAATTTTCAAAAGTGAGACATTATGTCAACGCTTGATTATAAAAGCAATAAGAAATTTAGTAAAATGACATTATTTTTTTAATAAAAATCTATTGTTTTTTTATTAAGTATGTTTAAATTTGGAATTTTGTCTTTTTAAATACTTATAAGGTTTTATCAAATATATTCTCTGTAGTAAGTTTTTGAAACGAGAAAATTCTAAGTTGCAGCATTTTAGAAGGGGGATATTAAAATGAAAAAATTAGGATTAGCATTTCAAATTCTTCTAGGGCTTGTACTGGGTATTGCAATAGGAGCTGCCTTTTATGGCAATCCAGTTGTAGCATCATATTTACAGCCTATTGGAGATATATTCATCAGATTAATCAAAATGATAGTTGTTCCTATAGTATTTTCATCACTTGTTGTTGGTGTTGCTGGTGTAGGCGATATTAAGCAGGTAGGAAAAATAGGAGGAAAAACTATACTGTATTTTGAAATAGTAACTACAGTTGCCATTGTAATAGGACTAGTTGTAGCTAATGTAGCTCATCCAGGAAGTGGAATTAATATTCAACAACTTTCGTCAGTTAGTATCGAAAAATATATGAATACAGCTGAAACTGTATCTAGCCATGGTTTTGCAGATACATTTTTAAATATTGTTCCAACAAATATCTTTGAATCTCTTTCAAAAGGTGATTTACTTGCAGTTATATTCTTTTCAGTTATGTTTGGTTTAGGTGTTGCTGCAATTGGAGAAAAAGGAAAGCCTGTTCTTGCTTTTTGCCAAGGTGTGGCTGATTCAATGTTTTGGGTAACTAATCAAATTATGAAACTTGCACCACTTGGAGTATTTGGATTAATTGGTGTAACAGTTTCTAAATTTGGAGTAGCTTCATTGATTCCATTAGGTAAATTAGTTATTAGTGTTTATGTAGCTATGATTTTCTTTATATTTGTTATATTTGGCTTGATAGGGAAGATATGTGGTTCAAGCATTATATCACTTATGAAGATTTTAAAAGATGAAATTATTCTTGCGTACACTACAGCAAGTTCTGAAGCAGTTTTACCAAAACTTATGGAGAAGATGGAAAAGTATGGCTGTCCGAAAGCTATTACATCTTTTGTTATTCCAACTGGGTATTCATTTAACTTAGATGGGTCTACTTTATATCAGGCGATTGCAGCACTTTTTATCGCGCAAATATATGGGATAAATCTGCCAATTGCTACGCAAATAAATTTAGTATTTGTACTAATGGTTACATCAAAAGGTATGGCTGGAGTTCCAGGAGCATCCTTTGTTGTTTTATTAGCAACCGTTGGTTCTGTAGGTATACCTGTAGAAGGGGTAGCTTTCATTGCAGGAATAGATCGTATTGTTGATATGGCAAGAACTGTTGTTAATATAATTGGAAACTCATTAGCTGTTATCGTTATTTCTAAATGGGAAGGGAAATATGATACAGAAAAAGGAAAGAAATATTTGAAAGCTATCCAAAAAGTAGCTTAATCACATAGAAACATGTGAGTCTCAAAAAGCAGAAATAGTGTTATTTCTAAGGATTATGAAAATATTGATGAAAGTACTAAATTGAAGATTTTATCACTAATGCTTACTCCAAATTTTATTGTGACAAGCATTAGTTAGACAACCTACAATTAAGAACTTTTAACTGAAAATTTTTAAAAATAAGTATAGAATATTCTAACGGGTTTACTTAAAGGGTGCAAAGTCAAAAAATACAATAATATTTGAGTGCAAAATTACATTGATTTTTGCACTCTTTTATTTTGGCTTAAATCAATGGTTTAAAGGTATTTGTGTAATAATTTATATTAAATTTTACACCAACTTTTACAGAAGAAAAAACAAATGTAATAAATTCATTACATCTGCAAAAATGCTTGTAAAAATATCTGCTACAAGTTTCGGTAAGAAATACAGATATTTGGTTTTTGAATCCTCATACCTAAAAGGGCAATCAAAGATTTCCTCTATCCGAATGAACCATTGCAACAATCCATTTTGTAAGTGGTTTGGATTACCACAGCAGAAGTTTGATAATGTTAAAATTGAACATACTATGCCCTCTATTGATGAAGGAGTACGCTATGTAGATTGTATAACTAATTTATCAGATAAATCCCCAATTGAAGTTGCCAACTACTTGGCAAGAGTAAATAGTCACTCAATCAATGCTCTCTTTAATCAGATAAGAAGAAGTATATCTATTCTTGAAAGACCACTTGTTACAGCAGGAGGTGAGGGTAAGAGTTATATTTATTCTAACTATAACCCAAAGTGTGCCCAATATTCTATAACTATATTAAGAACATTTTATAACTTTTGTTGGACTTTCAAGAGTGGTAATGGTGATGTGCTAACTCCTGCACAGAGAATAGGAATTACTGATAAGCAGTTTAACTATAATGATATAATATTTTTCTTAATGCTTATTTATTTCATTATATTGGTAAAGGTTGAAAAGTTAGTCTATAATATAGATAAACAATAGTACAGAAATGTGTCTCAACCGAGGAATATATTATAATAAATATTAGTATGAAATTTTGCTACAGGTTTTATGTATTTTTGACAGGAGGTATTAGAATGAATTTGCGTGAAGCAGAAGAAAAGGACTTTGAAATAATATACATGATGGGTTATGATGCTTGGGGCGATGGTCTTTCTAAACTAGATTATCTTTTAACTTGTAAGTCGTCTATTAAGTATGCAAATGGAAATTGGTATGTATTAGAAAATGATGATAAGGTTTTATCAAGTTCGTTACTTATACATAACTTAAATCATCTTAATTGTGGTACTGGATTAGAAATAAGAGGAATTGGTTCTATTTCTACACCAATACATTTAAGAAGGAAAGGTTATGGGTCAAACTTAATAGAAAGGACTATGTCATATATAAATAGAGATATTCCTATAGATATTTGGTTTTTATATTCAGATATTGGTGTAGATTTTTATAATAAACTTAAATTTGAAGCATTACCCAATAATTTTCAAAAACGTACATCAAGTCTTTTAATGGCTTATTGCCAGCCTAACACTTGGGATATAAATACTAATGTTCCACAGATAGAAATACCTAATTATTTTTAATAAAAAATGTTACGCACTTTTCTTATATTGTTCAACAATAACATAATTTATTAACAAAAGGAAAGTATAGTTAAAAAAATGTTGGAGCAAATGTGGATGGAAAAATAAAAATTAATATTAGTAGTAATTCAGATGTTAAAATAACAAGAGATAAGAAATAGTAAAATATTAGAGTAATTCGTAGTATTCTTAAGTTATGAATCAATAAAAAATGGTCTCTGAAAATTGAATAGTTCGGTATTACAGAATGTGCTATAATAAACTAAAGCGTAAATATCATTGTAAAAAGGAGATTGAAATGGCTAGGTCACGGAAAAAAGCCTTCTAAAATAGAATTACGAAAATTTTTAGGAGGCCCGAATTATGAATTTTAATTTAATAGATATTAATCATTGGAGTAGAAAGCCATACTTTGAACATTATTTAAACAATGTAAAATGTACTTATAGTATGACTGCCAATATAGAAATAACTGATTTATTGTATGAAATTAAACTTAAAAATATTAAATTTTATCCTACACTTATTTGAGGATATTTCATAATTAAAATATCCGAATCTGTGGATAACTTTTAGAAATTTTTAAAAAAAGCCGATAGCG
>NZ_JBJIAB010000071.1:0-11652 GCF_045310795.1 Candidatus Clostridium helianthi | reverse complement strand
CTATAATCTTATTATAAATAGAAAAACCCTATAGGGTAGACTTTTTTTACAGTGTCTACTCTATAGGGTACATTTTATATAAACTATAAGCATTGTACCTTTTTTATGCAACTAAATTTGTAGTTTGAGGAACATTTATTTATTATTCTTGTCGAATACAACTTTTCCAGGACACACTTCAGATTGACCAAACCACATGCATTTTGCACAATTTAAACATTTTCCTGTATCTTTTCCATCCATAGCATAGTTTGCCCAATTAGGATTTATAAGAATCCCTTTACCAATATCAACGATATCTACATTTGTTTCATTTAATATCTCTTCTGCAATTTCGGCTGAATTAATTCCATTAACTGCAAATATTGGAACTGATACTTCTTTCTTGATCTTTTCAGCAGCATAAACGGCATTGGAATACTTATAATCTTTGCTTACATTAATTTCTTGTTCATTAAAGAATCCATAAGAAATGTCAAGAAAATCTATTCCGTTTTTATCTAATATTTTAGCATAACGTACTCCATCTTCTAATGATGGCTCAAATCCTCCTAGACGAATTCCTACAATAAATTCTTTTGGAGTTACTTTTCTAATTCCTTCTAGTATTTCTATTACAAATTTTTCTGGATTAGTGCCATATTCATCGGTTCTTTTATTAACATTCTTATTTAAAAATTGACTTATTAAATAACCATGACATCCGTGTAGCTCAACGCCATCATATCCAGCTTCGTAAGCTCTTCTTACAGCCTCAATATAGTCGTTTTGTATTGATTCTATATCTTCTTTAGTCATTTCACGTCCAATAACTGTTCCGGCAAAACCTTTATATTCATATGGACTTGGACATAGAGGAGATTCAGATATTCCTGTAACTCCAGCATGATGAATTTGAATAAATATTTTACATCCTTCTTCATGAACTGCATTAACTATGTTTTTTAATCCTTCAATTTGGTTATCTTCCCAAATTCCAATTTGCTTTTCTGATAATCTTCCATCTTTATTAATACATGTAGCTTCTTGTATTATAAGTCCTGGACCGCCTTTAGCTAATTCCTTATAACGGTCTAAATTTTCTGATGTTACATATCCATCTTCGGCTAAACCTACAACCATTGGAGGCACACATATGCGGTTTTTTATTTCTATATTTTTAATACTAAATTCTGAGAATAACTTTTTCAAAATATTCACACTCCCATTTTGACTTATTTAAATATTACCATTTGTCTGGTATGTTATTATTATAGCTTAATAAGGGACATAAGAACAAGTACGCACATTTTATGCCTTAATGTTAGGGGATTGCTTATGAAGGGTGAAATAGAAAAAGTGCAAAACAAGCATTAGAAGAACATAGACTCATAAAAAGAACAGAATATAATAAAATTCCACCGCATGTAGAATATCCTCTGACAGATGATTGCAATGATTTACTCCTGCATTAGCAATTATAAATGAATGGGGAAAAAGAGTATGGCCAGAATATGAGGCTAAAAATGAAACAAAATAAAAGAGTTTAGACGGTATAAATGTTTAAACTCTAAATATAATTATAGATTGCTAGTGATTTTGATGCTAGGAATTATTTTTTTCTTCATTTATATAGCAAACGCAAACCGTATTTCTACCATTCTCTTTTGCATTATATAAGGCATTGTCAGCACGCCTAAACCAGCTATGAAAATCTTCAGATATATCTTTTTCGGCTATGCCTATGCTAATAGTTATTTTCTTTACAAATTTGAAGCTATGATTTTCTATGGATAATCTTATTGTTTCAGCAATTATAGTACTTTCTTTTGAATCTGTGAAGGGAAGTACTGCAACAAATTCTTCTCCTCCCCATCTAACAAGAATGTCTTCTTTCCTAAGGCACTGTTTAATAATCATAGCTGTTTCAGATAAAACTAGGTCTCCAGTACTATGGCCATAGGTATCATTAACTTTTTTAAAGTGATCAATATCAAGAACCAACATTGATACAAGACTCTTTTCTTTGTCAAGTTGAAGAATTTTATTTACAACTGTTTCTTCAAAATAGCGTCTATTATATATATTTGTAAGTTTATCTGTTATAACTTCTAATTTAAGTTTATTATTAACTTCTTTTTCATGTTTTATTTGTTTTATAATTCCGATGGTAAATAATAATGTTTCAATGGAGGCAGCAGGATAGCATGTACTAAAAGTAAAGATATTCCATTCTAGTAAACCGTAAGAACCTAAAATATATATAATAAAGCCAGTAAATAGTATAAATATGCCAACCAAGTAATATATAGATCCCATACCAAATTTAAAATAAGAATATATTGAAATAAGAATATATAACCCTACTAGGATCATCTGCAAATATAAAATATCATAAGTAAATCCGTCAGGAATAATTTCAGATATATAGAGAGAAAGTACGAGAAAAAGTATTGAAAGTTTAAAAAAATTATTTAATATGGGCATGTGGTTTTTTATGTCTAAGTATGAATAGATAAATAAAACCCAGGTTGAAGCGGCCATTGCACCTAATGCTATAAGCCTGTTATTGCTGTTAAATCCCAAAATTAACTTTTGCATTCCAGATAAGCAATATAGTAGTGAAAGCAGTGATCCTGTAAAAAGTGAATGAAATAAATATTTCTTATCTTTTGACGAAAAGAATAGAATCATATTCATAATGAGCAGTCCTAGGAGCACACCCAAATTACCGATATAAAAACATGATAACAAGTTTTCAATAGTATAAAAGTTACTGTCTTTAGCTAGAAGCAAATTAAATACATTTGAATCCCAGGTTGAATTTATATAGATATCTTTATTAAAATCAATATTTTCAGGTAGATTAATATATGGAAAAATAAAGTATTCATTAGGCCTTTCTGTTACATACTTTCCATCAGTAGTCGGAATATAAAATTGAATATTTTCAATGAATTCACAATCAATGTACATTATATTATCAGTGCTAGCTTGTTTACCTTGTAATCTTAGTTTAAGCCAGACTTTTTGAACATCTTCAGGAAAGTAGATATTTTTAGAATTGTTTTTTTCAAATTTAATATAACTATTATCTGCTACTTGGTTTATTTCTGCATATTGATTATCTTTAGGGATGAAGTATTCTACATTGTTTGATAAGTTTATATATTTATCAGCATCAATAAGTTCAAAATAACTATATTTTAGAACTTTTACAAAGTTTGTTAGTAGTATAATTGAAATAATAATGATGCCTGTTAGAGCTATAAAATTTACCTCCTTTAATTTTATTGATATATTTTTTAACATACTGCCACCCCATATTAATGTTTTTAGATTAATGAACTTTATATTCCTGAAAATATTTATTAGATTTAATATATTTTATTTTATATGTTTCTACTATGTTCTTTATTTTAGTACATTATTAAGCTACTTTTTTCTATAATTAAGCTAAATTATTTATAACAAAAGTATGATTAATTGCATTATAATTCACGATAAGTATTATTATACCATATAAATTTTACATGATATTTTTATGTTTATAATCTTATGATTATTTTTAAATCGTATCGGTATTTGATTATAATCATTTTAAAATTTATGATATAATAATTAAATTGTTAAAGAGTTAAAATCAGTAATATATTTAGATAAGCATAAAACATAAGAGGGAAGTATGACTAAAATAAACATAAGTTCAAATAGAAGAAAAAAAGAACGAATAAAGATTAATAATTTAAATGATTTTAAAGATGCATTGAAAAAAGAGGGCCATAAAATGAATTACTTTCATGAAGAGAAATTTAAAGTAGAAGTTGCCAAGGCTTTTAAAGTAGAGAATAGAGTCATAGAGGAATTATATAAGTGTATTGGTGAAGGGGATGTGACTTATAGAGCAGATAATATTAGTGATTTAATTAATTACATGAAAAAAATAATACTATTTGAATATGAACATGATAGATTATGGAAAAAAATAAATTCAATAAAAATATTAAATATAAATAGGATTGAATATGAGCGAGATGCAGTATCTAGAGATGATGTTAAAGATATGCTGATTGACATAAAAGAAGTTAAAAAAAGAGTATCCAGAATAGTCAGTGAAAAAGAAAAAGAGAAATTAGAAATTTTGGAAAAAGAATTAGATAATGATTATTTATATTCAAAGGATATTGAGCTTTTGAAGAAAATGCTTCTTATTAAAGAAGAAAGCGTAAAAGAAAGTTATAATATTAATACTAAAGTTAAAACAATATCTATAGAAGTTCCAAAGCAAATAGATTATCAGTATATTACGCCTCAAAAAGGTACTGTTGAATATCATCAACATCTAAATAATAATATACCGAGAATGCAGCGATTAATAAAGAATATTAATAAGTATATGAAAGTTGATGAAGAAGAAAAATCAGTATTTAAAATAAATCAAAGTAAAACATTACAGGATTCTATAAATATTGCAGTGGCAATATATGATAATAAAGAATTTAAGGCGATAAGTGGAAGTAATAATATAAAGAATTATTGCCATGCACCAACAAAAGATGAATCATTTTTTAAAAGTAATAAAGTTAACAAACTGGGTGAGCTTGGAATAGGTTATGACAGAGTCAATGATAGCGAAAAAAAGATAATTGAAGAAATACATAAACAGATAGAAGCAAAAGTATTAAAAGATGAAGGAAACTTAACTTTATATAGCAAATGGGAGCCATGTCCAAGTTGTTGCTTTGTGATTAGCCAGTTTTGCAAAAAGCATCCTAATATAGAAGTTCAAGTTAAGTACCATAAGAAATATGGTGAATAAAAAACATATATTATTTGAAAAATAAAGATGGAACCAACGACAATATATAAATATGCTGTCGTTGGTTTTGATTTATATAGACGATTTATATTTCACCTTGGTAGTCAAATTCATCGTCATCTTTATGTATATCAGAATCAGAATATCTAACTGATGTGGGAATTCTTTCGGTAGAGTCTGGATTGTTTGTATTAACAGGGCTTACGTCGCTTGAACCATGAGTATATTTTGAACGTGAAGCATGACTGTTAGCGTATCTCACTTTTTCTGAATCAAGGGATGGATCGTCCTCAGATGAATGGATATCAATAATTTTTTCAGTATCATAGACACTTGGTGTTTGATCATCTAGTGTTTTTCCTTTTCTCATTGAAATCACTCCTAACATAATAATCTAAAAATTTATTTATAGTATATTAAAATACTCTAAATAAAAATTTTAATAACTTAAAGATAAGTTATATAGTTATTATTGAGAAAAGTAAGCTTATTAATACGTGGAAGATTTAGTTTTATAAGCAGCTGGAAATATTTATTGTATTCTGGATGCAAAAATGATGTATAATATGGTATGGGAATTAGCATTTAAACAAAGGAAAGGAATAAAGGATATGAACTTATACAGTAAATATTTTAATAAGTATAAAATTCCATTTGGGATAGCTGTTTTTTGCGTTGCATCGGAAGCAATTTGTGATTTGCTTGCTCCAACACTTATGTCTAACATAATTAATACAGGAATTGAACAAGGATCACTTTCTAAAGTTTATTACTGGGGAATGCTTATGCTTATAGTAACTGCAATTGGAGCTTCTTTCGCAGTTACAAGAAATATTTTAGCAAGTAAGGTATCTCAAAGAATGGGAGCAGATCTTAGGTATGACTTATTTGAAAAGATTGTTTATTTTTCAGAATTAAGCACAGATAAGATTGAAAGTGGATCTCTAATTACACGTATGACAAATGATACGGCACAGGTTATATTATTCGTTAATGGAATTATGAGAATTTTTTTAAAGGCTCCGATTACATGCATAGGTAGTATTGTGCTTGCAACACTGCTTAATTTTAGGTTGAGTCTTATTATATATGGTGTTGTTGCGATTGTGTCTATACTTATTATTATTAGTATGAAGTTAAGTTATCCGCGTTTTTATGAATTACAAAAGGCGATGGATAAAGTAAATTCAGTTGTTCAGGAATATCTTATAGGTGTACGCTTAGTCAAGGCCTTTGGAACATATGATAAGGAAAGTAGTAAGTTTGAAAATGCAAATACAAACTTAATGGAAAAAGGAATATCATCTCAAAGTGTTATTACATTTGTGTCACCACTTATAACTCTTACTGTTGGAATTGGAACAATAATTGTAATTTCAGCAGGTAGCAGTCTCTTTTCAGCAAATCTTGCAAATCCAGGAGATATATCAGCGTTTATAATTTATATGGCACAAATTCTTACCTCATTAATTATGATAACAAATATATTCAATACATTTGTAAGAACCAAGGCTTCTACTGCTCGTATTAAAGAAATAGTTGATTGTGATGGAGATTTTTCTCATGATGGTGAAATGAAAGAATTAAATGGTGATATTGAATTTAGAGATGTTACATTTGCATATCCAAATGGTAGTGGTGTACCTGCTTTAAATAATCTATCATTTTCTATTAGAAGTGGACAAAGTTTAGCTATAATTGGTCCAACAGGAAGCGGAAAATCTACTATTGCATGGCTTCTTCTGCGATTTTACGATGTGAACAAGGGAAAAATTTTAATTGACGGCTACGATGTTAAAGAATTAAATGTTGATTCTGTACGAAATAGTATAGCTATAGTGCCGCAGAAACCAATGCTTTTTTCTGGTTCTGTTGCTGAAAATATTAGATGGGGTAAAAGGGAAGCAAGCAATGTTATGGTTCATGAGGCTTCTGAAAAGGCACAAGCAGGTTTTATAAATAATATGAAAGATGGATATGAAAGTATGTTAGGGAGTGCTGGAGTTAATCTTTCTGGTGGCCAAAAGCAACGTATTTCTATAGCTCGTGGAATACTTAGGGATTCGTCTGTAATTATATTAGATGATGCAACAAGTGCATTAGATTCAGTAACAGAAGCAAAGGTTAGAGAAAACTTAAGTTCAAAAACAAGTAATCAAACTGTGATTACAATCACTCAACGTTGTGGAACGGCTATGTTTGCAGACAGAATTTTGGTTATGGATAATGGATTTAAGGTTGGATATGGAACTCATGATGAATTAATGCAAAGCTGTGAAGTATATAGAGATATTTATAAAACGCAAATAGAGAGCAGCAAGGAGGTATAGGATATTATGGCACAACAATTTTCTAAAACTGAAGTAAAAGTACCTTCTATTAGTGGGAGACGTGTGGGTGGAGGCGGAAATCGCTTTGCACCTACACAAAAAGCTAAAAATGCTAGAGGCACATTAGTGCGTATTATTAAAATATACATGCGTTTTGCTAAGACGATCTTTCTAGCTATGATTTTTACAGTTTTTTCATCAGCGATTTCTGTTGGGATTCCTTATTTTGTAGGAAAGACTTTTGATACATTTAGAATAGCAACAAGAACTGTAGATAAATCGACTCTTATATTATTTTTAACTATAATTGCAGTTTTGTATGGAGTTAATTGCTTTATTTCATGGATAAATGGTGTTATTATGCTTAAAGTTTCACAAAAACTTGTTTTTGTAATACGTGCAGAGTTTTTTGAAAAGATGCAGAGGCTTCCTTTGAAATTTTATGATACACGTTCTCATGGCGATACAATGAGTAGAATCACAAATGATGTGGACAATATTAGCTCTACAATTGCACAAACAACTACACAGTTAATATCAAGTATTTTAACTTTAGTTGGATCTTTTATGGTTATGATAGTGTTAAATGTTCCCCTTACACTAGTTGTTTTATTATGTATACCTCTAGTTATACTTTTAACACGTGTAATTGCAACGCATAGCCGCAAATATTTCCTAGCTCAGCAAAGAAATTTAGGCTCACTTAATGGAGTGATTGAGGAAAACATATTAGGACTAAAGATGGTAAAGGCTTTTAATAAACAGGATGATGTCTTAAAGCAATTTGCACAGATAAACGAAAATCTATATGAAAGCAGCAATAAAGCACAGATATGGTCTGGGTATATGATGCCTCTTATGAATGTTATTAATAACTTTATTTTTGCAGTTGTTGCAATTGTTGGTGGTATGCTATCAGTGGGGTATGGTGTAGCTGTTGGAACTGTAGTTAGTTTTTTAAGCTATTCAAAACAATTTTCACAGCCATTAAATTCTGTAGCAGGTATGTTTAATACAATTCAATCAGCACTTGCTGGGGCAGAACGTGTTTTTGAGATTTTAGATAATGAAGAAGAAAGTGAAGATCTTAAAGATGCAATTGAGATAAAGCAACCAAATGGTGATGTAACCTTTGAAAATGTATATTTTTCATATGATAAGTCTATACCTATATTAAAGAATGTGAGTTTTAAAGTTAAAGCAGGAGAAACAGTTGCGCTAGTAGGAGAGATTGGAGCAGGAAAAACTACTATTGTGAATCTTCTTACTCGATTTTATGATGCAGACAGCGGAAATATATTCATTGATGATGAGCCGATTACGAATATAAAAAGAAATAGTCTTAGGAAATGCTTCTCTGTTGTGCTTCAAGATACTTGTCTTTTCACTGGAACGATTATGGATAATATTCGTTATTCTAAAAAAGATGCAACAGATGAACAGGTTGTAAATGCTGCTAAAATAGCTCATGCCCACGAATTTATTGATAAGCTTCCTAAGGGTTATCAAACAATGGTTTCTGGAGCCACAGATAACTTAAGTCAAGGGCAGCGCCAATTAATGTCTATTGCTAGAGCAGTTCTGTGTGATAGCCCGATTTTAATTTTGGACGAAGCAACTAGCAGTGTAGATACAAAGACCGAAAAAGATATTCAACATGCATTATTAAGATTAATGAAAAATCGCACTAGCTTTTTAATAGCACACAGATTATCGACTATTAGAGATGCAGATCACATTATGGTAATTGGTGGTGGAAAAATATTAGAATGTGGAAACCACAAAAGTCTTATGAATGAAAAAGGTGAGTATTACAAAATGGTTATTAGTCAAATGGGAAAATTAATTGAGGAGTAAATTTTAATTAGGAGGAAGAAAAATGAAAATTGCAGAAGGATTAGATATACTTGAATTAGGAAGCAAAGAAAGAAGAATGAATGCTACACTAATTTGGGATGATAAAAATGTGATTTTAATAGATACGGGATTACCTGGACAAATAGAAAATATTCGTGAAGAAGTGGAAAAGGCAGGTGTATCCTTTGACAAGATTAATAAAATAATTATTACTCATCACGATTTGGATCATATTGGTAGCTTGTCAAGTATTGTTAAGAATTCTAAAAGTGAAATAGAAGTGTTAGCACATAGTGGAGAAAGGCCTTATATTGAGGGAGATAAAATTGGTATAAAAATTACTCCTGAGCGTTTGAGTTCAATGCCAGATTCTATGAAGGAAACCATAAAGCAGCTTAAAACAAAAGTTAATAGGATTGTTAAAGATGAAGAGAATCTTCCTTATTGTGGAGGGATAGAGGTAATTTATACCCCAGGACATACTCCGGGACATATTTGTCTCTATCTAAGAAAGTATAAGGCATTAGTAACTGGAGACGCAATGAATGTTGTAAATAATGAATTAATTGGTCCTAATCCGGAATATACATTTGATATGAAGCAAGCAATAGAATCTCTTAAGAAGCTTACAAAGTATGATATAGAAACAGTCATCTGTTATCATGGTGGAGTATTTACAAAAAGCTCAAATGAGAGGATTGCAAAATTAGCTAATAGTTAAGAAGAATATAAAGATAGTAGCCTTATTATGAAGCTGCTATCTTTTTTATCTTCTACTAAAAAAATTTCCATTAAATTTATAATTTTTAGTGAAGGATATATTAATAATATTTTTTAATTATGAAGATAATATAAAGTAACAAAATAAATGTAGAAGTTAGAGGCTGATTATGAAAAAAACATTATATGATTATAAAGATAAAATTAAAAAATTACCAGTAAAAGAGAAATACAATAAGAATGAACTATTGATAAACGATTTTTTGATTGATAAGAAAGAAGATCTTGAAATATATTATTCGCCTCACAATGAATATATAAATTTAGATGCAAGGGTATTTATTGTTGGTATAACTCCAGGCTTCCAGCAAATGAGTACTGCCATTGCTACTGCAAGAAGAGAGTTAGAGAACTCTGATAATATTAAAGAAATTCAGTATAAATGTAAGAAATCAGGAAGATTTAGCGGTAGTCTCAGAAAAAATTTAATTGATATGTTAGATAAAATAGAGCTTAATAAGAGTCTAAAAATAGATAATTGCAGCCAATTGTTTGAAGAAAAAGATCATTTATTGCACACATTTTCATTAATACCTTATGCAGTCTTTGTAAAAGGAAAAAACTATTCAGGTCACACTCCAAAACTTATTAGGAGTGAATTTTTGATGAAATATATTTATGAGAATTTTATTTGTGAATTAAAAGCATTAAATAATTTAGATAAAATTCTTATAGTACCATTAGGCAGGTCAGTAGAGGAAGTATTATACAAGCTATGTGAAAATAAAATTATAAACGAAAAGCAAATATTAAAAGGCTTTCCACATCCATCTGGGGCTAATGTAAATAGATTAGTTCAACTAGAGGAAAATAAGGAGAAGATGATTAATACAGTAAGAAATAATTTTAATTAAAAAGAACAAAAATCAATATTAAAGCACATTATATATAAAATAAAGTCTAAAAGAGGGTTAAAGTGTATACCTTCTTTCTTTATATTTAAAACAAAATTTAAAGATTCTTAATATTTTACTAAATAGATTTTTAATATTTAAGATTTATACTAATTCTATAATTTAACTAAAAGAGAAGAATTCAAGGAGGCTTTTAATATGAAGCTAGTAAAATTTTTAATTGAATATTTTAAATCACCTAGAACTATAGGGGCTGTAGCACCTAGTTCAGAGAAACTTGCAGAGAAAATGGTAGGAGACATAGATTTTGAAAATTCTAAGGTTATAATTGAGTACGGGCCAGGGACAGGAGTTTTTACGGACAAGCTTGTAAAAAGAAAAAAGAAAGAGACATTATTAATGTTATTTGAATATAATGAAGAGTTTTGCAGACAATTAGAAGAAAAATATAAAGGAGAAGATGATATTATAATAATAAATGATTCTGCTGAAAATGTAGATAAACATTTAGCAAAATATAATCTTAGCAGAGTAGATTATGTTGTATCAGGGTTGCCTTTTGCTAGCCTTCCTAAATCTGTTTCAAATAAAATTCTAAGACAAACTAGAAATATATTAAAAAGAAATGGATTATTTATAACATTTCAATATACTCTTTTGAAAAAAGAATTTATTACTGGATATTTTAAAAAGATAAATATAGAAAGAGTTATCTTTAATTTACCACCAGCCTATGTTTTGAAATGTATAAATTCTTAGAAGAAAGAGGAGAGTTATTTTGTATATTCAAAAAGAAATGAAATATCATACAATAATCTCATTTAATCATATAAATACGAAAGAAGGGGCTGTTGCAAAACTAACATAGTTAGTTTTGTAGCGGCTCATTTTTTTAGATATAAAAATGTGAATTCCGAAGAACTCACATTCATTGTATAATTTACTTATGCTAAAAGCCAAATTACACAATAAAGATTATACTGAGATTAATGATAATTTTCAACTTATATTACCATTAAATCTAGAAAATTTA
>NZ_JBJIAB010000070.1:0-11765 GCF_045310795.1 Candidatus Clostridium helianthi | reverse complement strand
ATCGGCTTTTTTTAAAAATTTCTAAAAGTTATCCACAGATTCGGATATTTTAATTATGAAATATCCTCATTTATATATTTATTTATTTTTTTAATTATTTTTTTAAAAAATAATTCCATAGTATAAATTAAGAAATCCTGCAAGGAAAAGCGATGATCAAAAGCTGTAGTCAAAAAGTGATGCTTCAAAAAGTGAGAATCAAAATTTTATATCTTGTTATTCCAACTTTCTCCATGAGCTTCAACAACAATCTTACATTGCAAATTACGAATTGCCCATTGTGAATTGCAAATTGAGCATTGTGAATTGAGCATTGTGAATTGCAAATTGAGCATTGTGCATTAAATCATATATAAGTAATTATAAACATTTAGTTGACTTTATCAAACAGAAGTAAACTAAATGAATATGATTTTAATAATTTTATAAAAAAAGTGTTGACAGTAAACATAAAGTTTACTATTATTTAAATATACACAGTAAACTAAAAGTTTACTAAAGGAGGTGTGAACAAAATGGCAAATAAAACATTAAAGGCTTATAGAATGCTGAAAGGTGTTAAGCAAGAGGATATTGCAGAAATACTAGGAATTACATTAACAACCTACAGCAAAAAGGAAACTGGGAAAACTCAATTTTCTCTTCAGGAAGCAAAAAAGATATCTGACTACTTAAATGTGCCAATAGAACAACTTTTTTTTGCTAAAAGGGTAAACTTATTGAATACTATGCAAAGTTAGTTTAGCCAATAATAAAGAAAATATTCTAGAAAGTGGGGAGTGAAGGTGAAAAACTTACAGGTTATTAAACAGCAGTATATTTTAGGAAAGGATTTTAGAGTTTATGGTACAGCAGAAAATCCATTATTTTTAGCTAAAGATGTAGCAGAGTGGATTGATTATTCAAAAACAAGTGATGGCTATTACAATGTTTCAAAAATGTTAATGTCCATTGATGAAGATGAAAAAGTAACTATTACAAATAGTAATAGTGGTGGAAGCAAGCTTTATTTAACAGAAGATGGCTTATATGAAGTTTTAATGCAAAGCAGAAAAGTAATAGCTAAGAAATTTAAAAAGGAAGTTAAGAAAGTTTTAAGGCAAATAAGAATAACAGGAGGATACATTAAAGTAAATGAGAATATGAGCGATTTTGAGATAATGGCAAGAGCGCTCCAGATCTCTCAAAACACTATAGCGAAGAAAGATGAAATTTTGAAATCAAAAGATATTGAGTTAGAGGATAAAAGCAGATTTATTAATCAAATTTCTATTTCTGAAAATAGTTTATTGGTTAGAGAAGTTGCAAAGATAGCATGTAAACAGGGAATAATTATTGGAGAAAAAATATTATGGCAAAAGCTTAGAGATTGGAAAATTATCTTTAAAAATACAACAGAGCCCAAGCAGGAATTTATTGATAGAGGATACTTTGAAGTTGTTGAAGGTTTTAAGGAGTCCCAAAAAAAGACTTTTACTTATCATACTACAAAAGTAACTGGAAAAGGGCAGGTATACATTATTAAGAAGCTAATAGAAGAGAGCTTACTTATGGGTGCAGCAGCTGCAAAAAGGTAACAAGTGATCTAAAGGAAGTTTAAGGGGTTAGACTTTGCAGGAGCTGCATAAAAAAATTAAAAGCTTATATGATTAGGATTTTGAAAAATGGTCAAAAATATTAACAATATGGGAGGGTAAAAATGAAAATTAAACTTGTAAAATTAATGCTCAAAAATTTCAAAGGAATTAAGGAATTAGCAATAAATTTCGAAGCTTTAACAACAATCTTAGGTGAAAATGGCACAGGAAAATCAACTATATTTGATGCTTTCATGTGGATATTATTTGGAAAGGATTCACATGGTAGAAGTGATTTTGAAATACAAACATTAGATCCTAATAATAATGTAATTCATGGATTAGAGCATTCGGTAAGCTTAGTTTTAAATATAGATGGAACTCATAAAACATTAAAAAGAACTTTAAAGGAACGTTGGGTTAAACCTAATGGAAAGGCTGAAAAGGAGTTTAAAGGCTGTACAACTGATTTTGAGGTGGATGAAATTCCAGTTAAGCAAAAGGAATATCAATCAATTATTAATGGAATCATAGATGAGAACTTATTTAAGATGATTACAAGCCCTTTATATTTTCCTAACATGAACTGGCAAAAACAAAGGGAAATTCTTTTAGATATTATAGGAGACATAAGTGAAGAAAGTGTAATCAACTATAATTCAAAGCTTAAACCATTATTACCATTACTTACAGATGGAGTTGATAATTTTAATAAAAGAGTTAAAGCAAGTATTGCAAAGCTTAAGGAAGAAGTTAAATCTATTCCAGCTAGAATTGATGAATGTAATAACAATATAAAAGTAATTGATGCAGCTGCACTTGAAGTTAAAAAAGAATCTGTTTTAGGTTATATAAATTCCCTAGATGAACAAATTGCAGATATCAGTAAGGTAAGTTGCGAGAAACTTAAATTGCAGAAAGAATTATTTAAATTAACAGATGAGCTTGCTGAGAAACGAAATAATGCATATTTAGAGTCAATTAAACCATTAAGTGATATTCAAAATAAAATTAATGAAACTAGAAATAAAGTTAAAGATGCTGCTTTTAATATAAGAAATTATAAAAATAAAAGGGAAAGAATCTGTAAATATATTGAAGGAATGAAAGAAGAGTTAGAAAAACTGAAATCAGAAAAACAAACTCTGCTTAAGGAGTATCACTTTGAGTATGACAAGATATTTGAATTTGATACTGAATTAGTTTGTTGTCCTCATTGCGGCAGAGAATATGATATAGATAAAATTCAAGAAATTAAAGCTGATGCATTATTTAAATTTAATAAATCAAAGGAAAATGTTTTGGCTAGAATCACAATTAAAGGTAAGAAGGTTGCAGCAGACATAACAGAATTTGCGGAAAAAATTAAGAATAATGAAAATGATGCAGAATCACTAAGGCTAAAAGTAATTGAATTAGAATCTCAAAAATCTAATCTTGATGCAGAGCTAGAAAAATTTGAAAAAGAAAAAGAGAGTTTAACTCATACAAAAATAATAAAATTCGAAGGCGAAGAGGAATTGCAAGTTCGAATTAACAAATTGCAGTCTGAAATGGACAAGCTTAAATTTAATGACAATAATGAGCTTAAAGCCAAAAAGAAAACTTTCCAAGATGAATTAGAAGAAATAAATATTGCTTTAGGCAAGAAAGATGTTAATGAAGATTTAAAAAAGAGAATAGAAGAACTTAATGAAGAAGAGAAAAAATTACAAATTAAAATTGCAGAACTTGAAGACAAGCTCTATCTAAGTGAAGAGTTTATAAGAACAAAGGTTGAGCTTTTAGAAGATAGTATCAATAAGAAATTCAAAGGTGCAGTAACATTCAAGTTATTTGAAAACCAAATAAATGGAGGGCTAAGTGAAACCTGTGAAGCTCTTATAAATGGAGTTCCATTTAGTGATGCAAATACTGCAAGTAAAATAAATGCTGGACTTAGCATATTAAATACTTTATGTGAACACTACGGAGTTTATGCACCAGTTTTTATTGATAATGCAGAGTCCATAAATCAAATAATTCATACAGACAGTCAGTTAATTAGGTTAGTAGTTAGTTTAAATGAAGAATTGAAAGTTGAGGGAGTTTCATAATGGAAAATAAAAATGTAGCAACAAGAAGATTAAAAGGCGTTAAGAATGTATTTGCAAATGTCATATACGAAGGTGATGAATTTTTATATGAGATAAATTTAGAAACTGGACTTAAAAAGATAACTAGGCATGAGCAAAAGTTTGAAAATATAGATACTAACAAAATCAAGGGGGCTTATGCAGTCTTAGTTAAGGAAGATAATTTAAACTTTGTTGAAGTAATGAATATTAATCAAATTAAAAATTTATGGTATCAAGAAGAAGCTAATGGACAAAGTAGTGTTCATAAAAGCTTTACTGATGAAACAGCTAAAAAGATTGTTATAAATAAAGCTTGTAAGAATTTTATGTCCATTATTGATGATAGCGACTTATTAATTGAGTCAATAAATCGCACTAATGAATATACTCCAGAAGCTACTATTGAAGCAACAAATGATGAAATTAAAGAAGAAATAGTGGACGAGCCATTCTGATAAATCTATAGATAAACAATATATAACTTAGACTTATTAAATAACCTACCGAAAGAATGTATACTCTGTTGTTTCGGTTTCTGGGTAATTCTGATGGGTGATTCTTAATTGACCAAATCATAGATTTGGAATTTCAATTAAGAATCACATCAATCAAAATTACCAATGAAACATTCCACACACCAGAAAGAACTGGTACTCTTTGGTGCAGTGTTTCATTGAGAATTTGGCTGTAGGTATTTCTTCAGCGGAAGTTGTTCCATTTACTGCTTGTCACACTGAATAGTGGGAGCATGCAGAAATGGGTACAACTTCTGCTGTTAGAAATTCACAGCTTAATTCTCTAGAAACCGAAACAATAGAGTACCAGTTCTTTCGGTAAGTTACCACATAATTCTAAGATTTTAGGTACCTATATCTTTACAATACTTAGCAAGGGGTGAAATTATGGCAGATAAACGTATGTTTTCTAAGACAATAATTGATAGTGATGCATTTTTAGATATGCCTTTATCAACGCAGACTTTATATTTTCATTTAGCAATGAGAGCAGACGATGATGGTTTTATAAATAATCCAAGGAAAATACAACGGATGATAGGGTGCGGTGAGGATGATTTGAAGCTATTAATTGCTAAAAAGTTTGTAATTATTTTTGAGAGCGGTGTAATTGTTATAAAGCATTGGAAGATTCACAATTATATTCAAAAAGATAGATATAAGGAAACTGTTTATAGGGAAGAAAAATCTATGCTGTCATTAAAGGAAAATAAAGCTTATACACTGGGGAAAATTAACAGTGACAATATCTTGGGAAGTGTAAATGATTCAGACAAAATCTTCATAGAAGGAAGGACAAGCTGCAAAAGTGTAAATGAAGACAAAGTTAATAAACTTAAAGATTCAGAGGTTTGTACTCAATCTGTATACAAAACGGATGCTCAGATAAGATTAGATAAGGTTAGTATATATAAGAGTAGTGTAGAGGTAGATAAGAATTCTAGAGATTTAGAGAAGAATAGGCAGGATTTAGATAAGAATTTTAGAGATTTAGATAAGAATAGTCTAGAGATAGGTAAGAATATTAGAGATAAGGATAACATAAAGAGCTTGTCAGTAGTCATCAGTTCTAATAATGAAGTTTTTAAGCATTTTGAAAAATGTGGATTTATAATGTCACCTAAGCTTATGGAATTAATATCAGCAGATATTGAAGTATATTCAGCTAAGTGGCTAATAGATGCAGCAACAGAATCTATGAAAAGAGGAAAGATAAACTATAAATATTTATTGGCTATATTGCAGAATTGGAAAGCAGATGGAAGAGATAGGAAAGCAGCACTGCACAGAGCAAATGCAAGTGCTTACAAAGATTTTGGGGATAGCGTCTTGGATAATTAAGATGATTAGAAATTAATTGAGGCACATAAAAAATAACAAGTCTATTTGCCTAAAAGCTAACTACTAAATTATACGAGATAGGAGGGGGAGCATGGACTTGGAACATATACAGACACTTCCAAATGATGTTAGGTGCGAGCAAGAGATATTAAGTGGTATATTCTATAACAATAACATATTGGCGGAAATAATTAATGAAGTTAAAGTCGAGGATTTTTATAAAACGTTCCATCAAATTATTTATGCTGCTATATGCAAGCTGTTTGCTGATGGGAAAGATATTGATATAACACTTTTAGTAAATGAGATAGGTAAAGAAAATCTTGAAAAGGCTGGAGGAATAACATATATAACTGATATAGCTATAGGCGGACTGCCAATAAAAGCAAAAGAGTATATAAAAATCTTAAAGGACAAGTCCTATAGAAGAAAAGCTATTAAAGAACTATATAAAGCTACAGAGTGTATGTATGATGAAAATTTAGCACCTCAAGAGGCTATAAGCAAAATGTCAGAAAATCTAGCAAATGATATGAGAAATAAAAGTTCAATATTTAGTGATAGTGATCTTATGGTAAAGACATTAAAAGAAATAGAAAATAGGTATCAAAAGGGTGGGGAAATACCTGGAATGCAAACTGGATTTGCAACTTTTGATAAGAGAACTGGAGGCTTGCAAAAAGGAGAATTAGTCATAATAGCTGGCAGACCATCTATGGGAAAAACATTAACTGCATTAAATATAATGGATGGACTAGGCAAAAATGGTTATACTGTGTATTTATCAGAATTGGAAATGACAGAAGAATCTTTGGGAATAAGAAGGCTGTCTTACAATGCAAATATAGAAGCTGAAAAATTAAGATTTGGGAAATTAAGTGATGATGACTTCTTGAAAATTACAATGATGTCTAATGAATTAGCTACCAGAAATAAGGTATTCACAGATTGTAGTTCAAACCAAGGATTACTTCAAATAAAGGCAAAAGCAAAAGCAATAAAGCAAGCCCATGGATTAGATGTAATCATAATAGATCATTTAACTTTAATGAACATTCCAGAAAGAGGGACTAGAGATTTGGCAATAGGGGAAGTCACAAAGGGGCTTAAAGCTTTAGCAAAAGAATTAGATGTGAATGTAATCCTCCTATGTCAATTATCAAGAGCAGTAGAACAAAGAGCAGATAAAAGACCTATGCTTTCAGACTTAAGAGAATCTGGAAATATTGAACAGGATGCAGATTTAGTGATGTTTATGTATAGAGATGATTATTATCATCCAGAGTCAGAAGATAAGGGGATAATTGAATGGATCATAAGCAAGCAGCGTAATGGAAGAACTGGAACCTTAAAATTTGCATATGTAGATAGATATCAAAAGGTAGGGGATTTAGCAAAGAGAGAATTTAATAATAAATCAGTTTTATTAACATATTGATTGGATTTGGAAAATATAGTATAATTGTATACAATTACATGGTTTAAAAGTAACAAAATGGGTTTTGTGAAAATTTATGAAAGTTGGTGTGCGAAATGAACTGGATAATAAAATTTAATCAATTAGAAAAAGAAAATACCGACAAAACATTAGACATTTTAGGAAAATATGATAAGTACAAATATGAGCTGCTAGATGATGTGTATATAAAAGCTCACAACTTAAAATACTCAATTGGGAAATTAATAGATAAATTAAATGTAAATGCTATTGTAGGTGATCCATTAAAAGAAGAAGTAGAAAAACTGGTTAAAGAGTATATTCAAATGAAAGATGATTATGAAAATAGCAGAGATAAGATGAAAGAATATATGTACGTTTGTGGAAGTGAAGCAGCACAGCTGAAATGTACTATGATTCAAATTGTAAGTAGATTTATAACTACAAAGAAAGATCTTCTTATGTTTAATAGAAGAATGGATATATTTACTAAAAAGCTTATTAATATGTACGCTGAATTTGATATGGGATCCATGGGTGACATTGAGGTATTGCAAGACGTTTATTGGGATCTTATGACAATTAAAGACATAATTGATACAAGAAATAAGGAATATGATGAGAGAGTAGAATTATTAGAAAAGCTTAAAAGGAATCAGAAAAAAGATTATTTTAAGATATTTGATTATAAAGAAATGATTGATTTAGCAGAGAAAAATGAGTACAAGCAGGTAAGGCAAAGTGGAGATCATATTATTATGCAGCACAATAAAACTAATAAAATAGTACCAATTCCTGCTCATGAATTAAAATATGGGTTAATGATTCAGATACAAAAGCAAATTCATGCCAATAAAGCAAGTTAATTAATTTAGAACATAAAAAATAGAAGCTAATCTATTGAAAGATAAGCTTCTATTTTTTTGCCTTAATTTGACCTAAGCTACTTCATATTTAGTAACTTGTCTTTGAGTCAATTGAGCACCGGATTTCTTAACTAAATCGCCAGAATCAGTTTTAAAAATATTCTTGGCAATGACAACATCCATAAGTGTATTTACTTCGGCTTTAGTAATCGTAGATTTAACACCAGAAATGCTTAAAGTACTCTTTTCGCCAGCTTCAGTTAAAAAAGTCATAGATAAAGTATATTCCATTTAATTCACCCCTTTCATTCAGTTTAGAGCTTAGGAAACTCCTACTCCTAGTGTTGTAGGAGTACTCTAAGAGTAAGCGATTTAAGGAAGTTAAATCATATACATGATTTAACTAAGTTCGAGAAACCAAATCATAGATTTGGACTCTCACTTATCTCACTTATCTCGCTTATCTCATTTACCTGCTTAAGCATTTACTAAACTAGAAGATTCATTGATAAAGCAATCTCTAGTTTGAGCTTCTAAAACACCTTTGATTGCTTCAGCAACATCGTAGACATTTTGAGCATCAGCATCTGTTTTGACATTAGAAAAAGTCTTTTTGGCATAAATTGGATCGCCGGCTTTATCAATATCTTTTTGAACTTCAATACTAAGTGACGCAGAGTTAGGAACTTTATTTACAGCCATAGTCTTTACCTCCTTTATTTTATTTTCATAGAGGATATATGTACAAAATTGAAGGATTACCTATTTTCATAAAAAATATGATAAAAATAAAGAAATTAAATGGGAATTAATGAAAAATGAATACCTTATCATTGGCAAAATATGTTATAATTAATTAATGAATAAATTATAAATTGTAGTTTGTAGATTGATGATGTTAATAATTGTATACTTAATTTTAAATCAATCAATTACATTGTGGAGGCGAAATATGAATATTACTGGCAAAATTCTTAAGAATCTTAGGTTAAATAAGAATATTACATTAGATCAATTAGCAGATGAAATTAATGAAATGTTTAAAATTAGTATTACTGGCAGTATGCTTTCTAAATGGGAAACTGGTAAAGCAAATCCTATATATGATCACTTAAAAAGATTAGCTTCATATTATAATGTTACTACAGATTTCCTCCTAGGCTTTAATCAAGATGAAAAATTAGATCTGGGAACTACTACTAATAATAATATTAATAATAATAATAATAATTTAGATACAAACGGAAAATTTCGTTGTTCTAAAAAACCTAACAATATTAAACGTTTAGTAAAACTATTGGAAGATGATAAAATTACAAATAAGGATGTGGTAATTTTAAAAGATTTGGTTCAGGTTTTAATATCCAAAAAACATAAGAATCTCTATAGATAAAAAAGGGGTGTGCGATAATTAAAAGTATAAACAATTTTAGGCAATAAACATCAAATCTATAATGTTTATTGCCTTTTTTCAAGCTACATTATGAGAATCATCACCAGATCCATCTGAATCTATAACAACTCCAAGCTTGGTTGATATTATTGTATTTAGTTTATTAATTGAACTAGATAAGTTGTTAATTTGTTTTTCTAAGCGAATTAGCAAATATGCGGCAACAGCAATAGCAAAGCCATTATTAACAATAATATTAATTAATTCAGTTATATCCATACTTTTATCACCTCCCCTAAGGGATATATGATACAAAGCGTATTATTTCACGTTAGAAAACAAATAGTGCCTAAAACTAAAATATATACAATGCATAAATACTTCTTCATGATAATTCTAAAAATATTCCAAGAATTTTACCCATAATTGAGCTTTGTAAATTGAGAATTGCACATCGTGAATCGTGAAATTAGAATCATCAATTGAAAATTGACAATTGATAATTGTGAATTATGAATTGTGAATTATGAATTTAAAATTGAGCATTGTAAATTGTGAATTGAGAATTGAGAATTGAGCATTGTGAATTGTGCATTGTGCATTGAATATATATATATGAAATAAATTATTGTGTGCCGCCCTCATTTACAATGTGATCATGATAATAATCTATGGCAATATCAACTATTGTGCTGACACATACATTAAGATCTGTATGTATGTTTTTTAATTCATTTATTTTTCTTATGGTAGAACTTCTAAGGGTGTAGCTTCTTTTAATAGTTGGGGTCTCACCATCAATAGCAGGAACAGCACCATTAGGAAGTGGAGTCCTTCTATTATCAAATATGTCTTTTGTAGAGCTTAGAGTATTTTTTATTTCTATAGATTTAGGTATATTATTTTGAATAGTGCTGTTACTAGGTGTAGCAGTATTAACTTGAATATTAGTTTTAGTACCTTCATAAGAAGTAGTATCATTAATGGATTTGCATTCAGAATTAGTTTGAATATTATAAATATCAGAATCATCATCAAAACAGAAGGAAGAAATGCAGTCACCAGTTAAAGGGACTTCACTAGAAAAACCACACACTTCACCTTCATCATATTCAAAATCATTTTTAGGAACCTTTGCAGCTCTTTTTCCAGCCATAAATTATAAATCCTCCTTTGGCAGTTTATTTAGAAGTATTTTTATGTTGACTCTTAAAAGATATATGGCTATTTATTAGAGATTCTAAAATTCTTAAGAATTTTAGAATTTATATTTTTAAGAAAAAATTATTTAATTGTAGCATAGAGCTAATTTTATGATCATAGTTGCAGCATAGCTGCTTTTTTCAAATGTGCATATTCTTAAGAATTTAAGAATTTAGGAATTTTAGAATATAAGAATTTATATAAAATGCCCGCGGTGGAAGTTCGAAAAGCCAATTAAAAAATAACAAGTTCATCTGACATTATATTTGAATTTAATAATATCAGTAAAAAAATAAGAGCTCCAAGGGCAAACCTTGGAGCTTTAAGCTTGATAATTTAGGGAAATATAGTTAAAGATTTTATTTAAAGCAACTTTCTTTTTTCGAGTAGCAGTAGAATAACACATCTTTTTAAAGTGAGCATAATTTTGAACCGTGTTGTTTTTAAAGAAAATAAAATCTATAAGTTCTTTTTCATCATCGTTTAAATTATTTAGGGCTAGTCTTAAATCCGTATAATCACATTCCTCACAAAATAAATCTTCTAAGCTGATATCCTGAGAAGGCAAATCTTTTTCAAAATCATCATAGAAACTTAAAGCATCATATCCTTCAGTAGAGCTTCTAGTTTTAATTCGCTTTATAAGATCATTCATATTATTTTTAATTGCATTAGTAGCATAAGCAACAAATCTATGCTTTTCTAAATTATACATGGAAACACATTTAAATAATGATTTGTAACATTCATTATGAAGATCATGTATGTCATAACCATCAATAAAAGTTCTTTTAGAAATATTAATGACTAAAGGCTTAAATTCCTCAGCCAATTTATCTTTTGATAACATATCTCCATTTTTACATTTATAAACTAGTTCTTCAATGTAATTAAAATCCATACAGACCTCCTTGTGATAATTGTACAAAATTATTTTACTACTATATGTAGTGAGAGAGATGAAATTATCTCTACATATAGTATATATGGTAAAATTGCATATATCTCCAATGGAGGTGTATAAAAATGAAAAATTTTATAATAAAAATTGCGAAATCTCCTGTGATTGTACAACTTAAGATGGAAGGGCAATGATAAAATTGAAGGTTACACCAATATTCGATATATTTATATAAATTAATATGAAATTTATATATTTATTATGAATTATATTATATAATATTAATTAATTAGACATATTGTGTAAAATTTTACATTCTAAGCGACACTACAATTTTATTTATATATATATGTTGCAAATTGGTTTCTACATTCGGACGCATAGCCTGTCTATTGTCTGAGTAGGAACCATATT
>NZ_JBJIAB010000069.1:0-12244 GCF_045310795.1 Candidatus Clostridium helianthi | reverse complement strand
AAGAATATATATTTTTATCTCTGTCATTTGGAACATGAATAAATCATAAATGATAGTCATACTTTTGCGAAAGCATTGTATCAAAATATTTATCCATAAACATTTATGCTTTCCTAATTTCAGAATCTAGCTATCATATCTCAAAATTACTCTTCCATTTTCGAAATATGTCTGCACTAGAAATAAGTAACATATTTTGTGGAGTGTTCATTAGAAATTGTGTTGGTAGTGCTTCTTGATTATAAGTTGTTCCAAATGTGCTTGTTCAGAGCTTGTCTTTGAAGCAAGCATTTTGGGTACAACTTATAATCTTAGAAGCACTCAACAAAATTTCTTAGGAACCGGAACCAAAATATGTTTCTTATTTCGGCAATCTATTTTCCAAATGCTGCTGCCCAATCTGCTTTGAATCTTTCTAATCCTTGATCTGTTAATGGGTGTTTTAACATTTGCATTACTAAGCTATAAGGTACTGTTGATATATCTGCTCCTGCTTTTGCTGCTTCTATTACATGAATTGGATTTCTTACGCTTGCTGCTATTATTTCTGTTTCTATTCCATGAACTGCAAATATTTCTGCTATATCTCTAACTAAATCCATACCTATCATTGAGATGTCATCTACTCTTCCAAGGAATGGGCTTACATATGTTGCTCCTGCATTTGCTGCAAGTAAAGCTTGTGTTGCTGAGAATATTAATGTTACATTTGTTTTAATTCCTTCACTAGCTAATACTTTAGTTGCCTTTAATCCTTCAGCTGTCATTGGAATCTTTACTATCATATTCTTATGAATTGCTGCAATTTCTCTTCCTTCTTTTATCATTCCTTCAGCATCTTCACTTACAACTTCTCCACTTATTGGTCCATCAACTATTTCTGTTATTTCTTTAATAACTTCATTAAAGTCTCTTCCTTCTTTTGCTATTAATGATGGATTTGTTGTTACACCACATATTACTCCCATTTCATTTGCTTCTTTAATGTGTTCCACATTTGCTGTGTCTAAGAAAAATCTCATTTTATTAACATCTCCTCTTTGTTTAATTGAAAATCATTTAATATATAAGGTTATCTCAAATAAGAAATCTTAATTTCTTATTTAAGACTTACCTTTATGTAAATATTTATTTAGTAACACATAAGAAATTTGCTCTTAATTCGGAGTTCCAATCAAAAATCAAAAACATAAATCTAATATGAAATAAATAGATATTTAGTTTTATATAAAAGGCTTGTCTTAATCTGGAGTTCCAATCAAAGATTAAGACTCCCCTTAATATAGCTATGCTCACATAACTTTAAAAATATATTTTTAAAATTTATTTAATAAGTTTTTTAAATAATAGAGTAGCCTTCACCACTCCATTATTTAATTTCTAAGAATTCTTCTATAGGCATCATAGCAGCTCCTAGTAGATAAGATTCTTTAAAGCTTGCAATACTTATACTGCAATTATTTTCATTTGTAAATAAATTATCTTTATAAACATCTTTTTTTAGCATATCTATCTTATCATTAAGTAAGTTATTTATATCTCCACCTATTACTATGCTGCTAGGATCAAATATCATAACCAAATTCGATAAGCCTAAAGATAATGTTTTTAAATAATCATTTAATACATCATGAGCATCTTTATCATTTTGATTATATCTTTCTTCAAATTCATCAATGTCACTAATATTTGAACTATTAGCTTCGTTATAATCATCAATCAGAGAATTCATAGACGCATATGCTTCTAAGCAGCCTCTAGCTCCACACTTACACTTTTTCCCATCAATTGCTATCTTAGTATGACCTAATTCACCTGATGAGTTATTGTCACCTCTGTAAATTTTTCCATTTATTATTATACCGAGGCCTAACCCCTCTGTTATTGATACGTATAATAGATTTCTTAGTATATCTCTTTTATTTAAAAACTCGTAGTAAGCAGATAAATTTGCTTCATTATCTACATATACTGGAATGTCTAAGTATTCGAACTTTTCCTTTAAATTGAAATCTTTAGCTCCTAACAAATATGAATACTTTATTATGCCTTCTTTAAAATCTACAGTTCCAGGTAATGAAATCCCTATTCCTAATAAATTTGCTGAACATAAATTATATTTCTTCATTAACAAATCTATATTTTCATTAAGTAAATTTACTATGTTCTCTATTCCATCATTATTATGTCTAACTCGCATACTTTCAATAACGTTTTTCTTTATATTTACTAATGATATCTTTATATGATTCGGTGTTAGTGCCACTCCAATTGAATATCTACAGTTTTCATTCAACTTAATAGCAATTGCTTTTCTTCCTCCTGTAGATTCCAAAGACCTTACATCTTCTACAATACCTTCGCTTTTCAATTCTGTAATATTTGTAGAAACTGTTGTTATACTTATATCTAATAATCTAGATATATCTAATTTGGTGATCTCATTTTTCTTTAATAATAATGCTATTATCTTTTTTCTGTTAGTTTCTTTTATTTTACTGTGATTTACTTCTATCAAACTTTAAAATACTCCTCTCGACTATTATCAGTAATAGTAGCTTTTTCTTAAATAATATCACTATTATTATTTTTGTTAAAGTATTTAAAAAACTATATAATTTTTTTGCTAAAATTCGATACTACTACACACCCTTAATTAATTCTATAATTAATTAACTAAGATGATGGATTTCTATCTTTAATATAATTTAAATATCTTTTATTCTTGGATAAGCTGAATTATATGTTTCATATACTTTTGAGTATACTTCTCTTAATTCTTCATTTGGAGAAACTTTCTTGTTTCCTTTTACTATTCTATCACAAGCATCTTCTACAGAATCATAGATTCCTGCTCCAACCCCTGCTAGTATTGCAACCCCAAGTGCACCACCTTCAGATGCTTTAACTGTAGTTAATGAATATTGGAAAATATCAGCTAATATTTGTCTCCATACAGCACTTTCTGCTCCACCGCCACTTACTCTTATCTCATCAATGTTTACATTCATGTCTTCGATTAAATCAAGGCAGTTTTTCAAACTAAAGCTAACACCTTCTAATATACTACGTACAAAATCATCATGGTTATTTATTAGTGATACTCCTAAAAATGCACCTTTTACATTAGGGTCTATATGAGGTGTTCTTTCTCCCATAAGATATGGTAAGTAAACAATTCCATTAGAACCAGGTTTTGATTTTGCTGCTTTTTCAGTTAATAAATCATAGATATCTCTTCCTAATTTTTCGCTTTCTTCAACTTCTTTAGCGCAGAATGTTCTTTTAAACCAGTTCAATGATAGACCAGCTCCTTGGGTAACACCCATTATATGCCACTTACCTGGTACTGCATGACACAAAGTATGAACTCTTCCTTCTTTATCAAATCTAGGTGTATCAGTTGCTGCAAATACTACTCCTGAAGTACCTATTGTTGTTGATATTATTCCTTCTCTTACTATTCCATTTCCTATTGCTCCTGCTGCTTGGTCTCCAGCACCACCAACAACTGGTGTATCTACTGCTAAGTTAGTTAATTTTGCAACTTCCTCTGTAACTTTTCCACTAACAACTACTGATTCATAAACATCTGCTAATATGTTTTTATTTATATTTAACTCATTAAGTAATTCTTCGCTCCAATTTCTAGTATTTATATCTAACATTTGCATACCACTAGCATCTGAAACTTCTGTTGCAAAAACATTAGTCAATTTAAGTCTAATATAATCTTTTGGAAGAAGTATTTTGTAAATTTTATTATAGTTTTCTGGTTCATTATTTCTAACCCACAATAATTTTGAAAGAGTAAATCCAGTTAATGCAGGATTACCAGTGATCTTAATTAGTCTTTCTTTTCCGATTACTTCTGTCATGTAATCACATTCTTTTTCTGTTCTTTGATCACACCAGATTATAGAATTTCTAATTACATTAAGATCTTTATCTACCATAACAAGTCCATGCATTTGGCCACTTAATCCAATACCTTTAATATCAGAAGCTTGTACACCACTTTTTTCAATAACATCTTTTATTCCTTTTACACATGCCTGCCACCAATCTTCTGGATCTTGTTCTGCCCATCCTACTTGTGGTTGGAATAAATCATATCCATAAGTTGCAGTTTTTATTGTTGTTCCATTTTCATCAAAAAGAGCTGTCTTTGTTCCTGATGTTCCAATATCCAATCCTAATAAATATCTCATTAATAAACCTCCTAAGTTATATATCTTTTCTAAATTAACATAATTACAAACTTTTTACTCGATTTTTTAAATAACTTTTTAAATGTATTTTAATAAGTTTATTATACTTCCCTTTTTCTTTGCGGTCAATAGTTTTTTGAATACATTTTCATTTTTTATTTTACTAGTTATTTTTTGTATTTAGAAAGTTGCACTTATTATAAAATATCCACCAAAATAGAGTCCTAAATAAAAAGGAACTTCTTGCAATAATAATACTGAAAAATATTACAAGAAGTCCTTTTAACTATAAATTTACAAGTTAGAAGTTTTTTCAAATGTATTTACTTAGAGCTTACCTTTAAGGCTAGCCTTTGGGTACAACTTCTAATCTTAGAATCATCCATAAAATCCCGTACAAGTCGGAATAAAAGCATGCTTCTTATTTTGGTGAGATGAATAAATCTAGATTACATATTATTTATTTATTTATTTATTTATTTATTTATGATCCTCAAATATATATTGATTAACTATAGATTCTAACAACTCTTGTCTTCCAGATTTATTTATTATAGGGTTATTGTTTAACGCATATGCTTCTAATTCTTTAAAGCCAACTTTTCCTTCAACAATTTCTTTACCGATTCCCTGTGTAAAGCTTGAATATTTTTCTTTTATAAAGTCTTCTAAATCACCATTTTCTAAAAGTTTATAAGCAACTCTCAATCCTTTAGCAAATGTATCCATTCCAGCTATATAAGCTAGGAATAAATCTTCTTTTTCAAATGATGCCCTTCTAACTTTAGAATCAAAGTTAACACCACCTGGTGCAAGCCCTCCATTTTTAAGGATTTCATACATAGCTAATGTAGCATCATATATATTTGTTGGGAATTGATCTGTATCCCATCCAAGCAACGGATCTCCTTGATTAGCATCTATGCTGCCTAAGAAATTATTGATTCTTGCAAAATGAAGTTCATGTTGGAATGTGTGTTGTGCCAAAGTAGCATGATTTGCTTCAATGTTAACTTTAAAATACTTATCAAGGTTATAATTTTTAAGGAACCCTAAAACTGTTGCTGTATCAAAATCATATTGGTGCTTTGTTGGTTCCTTTGGCTTTGGCTCTATTAAAAATTGTCCTGTAAATCCTATTTCTTTAGCATAATCAACAGCCATTTGAAGTAATCTAGCAAAGTTATCTAATTCTAATCCCATATCTGTATTTAATAGAGTTTCATATCCTTCACGTCCACCCCAAAAAACATAGTTTTCTCCATTTAACTCTTTTGTTATTTCAATTGCTTTTTTAATTTGTGCTGCTGCATAAGCAAATACATCCGCATTGCAGCTAGTACCTGCACCATGAACATACCTTGGATTAGTAAAACAGTTTGCTGTTCCCCATAAAAGTTTCTTATTATACTTTTTCATTAAACTTTTGCACAACTCAACTATCTCATCTAAATTTTTATTAGTTTCTTGTAATGTTTTTCCTTCTGGTGCTATATCTCTATCATGGAAGCAAAAATATTCTATGTTTAGCTTATCCATTAATTCAAATGCTGCTTCCATTCTTGCTTTAGCCAAATCCATTTCATTTGTTTCGCTATCCCATGGACGAATCATAGTCCCTACACCAAATGGATCTGCTCCATTAGCTGTTAATGTGTGCCAATAAGATAAGGCAAATCTTAGATGTTCTTTCATTGCTTTATCCCCAATAATTTCGTCTGGATTATAATATTTAAATGAATATGGATTTTTAGAATTTGCCCCCTCGTAATTTATTTTTGAAACATTTTCAAAGTATTCTCTCATATGATACCCTCCTCATTTTTACTATATTGAATATAAATTATTTCTAGTAAATAGCATAATAATTTACTAAGCCATTTATCTATCTATTTATAAAAGCCAATGTTAATAATAACTAGCCCTTATATGTAAATCAAATTTGTTTGATTTTAATGAATATTCTGAATTTTATTTTGTATAATAAGCTTTAATCAAAATAATTATTTAAGCAAGTCAAAGCACTTATTCTTTTGATATTTACTACTTAAAATATATTTTGAAATAACTTTTTAAATGTTGTTTTATAAGCTTATAATACTTTCTTTTTTTTATATAGTCAATAGTTTTCTGAGTACATTTCTATGTAATTTTTTAATAAAATAATTCATGATAATTATGTACGTTTCATACCTTTTTATGTTAAACAAAATATAGAATTAATATACCATATATAAAGATAACAGCAGACAATATTAATTATAGCCTGCTGTTATTCAAATGATTTGTCGTCACTAATTTATATAAAGTTTTAATTAAGAGTATATAATCATTTTCAAAGAATTATTTCTTGTTTTTAGATGATATATCCATCCATACTGCTATTAGTAATATTAAACCTTTAACGATGTATTGCCAGAATGTTGGAGTATTCATCATACTCATACCGTTATCTATACTAGCCATTACAAGTGCACCAACTAATGCTCCAGCAACTGTACCACTACCACCTGCTAAACTTGCTCCACCGATAACGCATGATGCAATTGCATCCATTTCTGCATTTTGACCAGCTGAAACTGATCCTGCATTTAATCTTGTTGTAAGTAATATTCCGGCAACTGCACAAAGTAATCCAAGTACTGAATATATAACAATAATATGTTTCTTTACGTTTATACCTGATAATCTTGCTGCATCTCTATTTCCACCAATTCCATATATTCTTCTACCAAATATAGTCTTTGTTCCTACAAATGCTAGGATTAAAGCTAAAAGTAGCATTATGAAAACTGGTATAGGAAATCCTTGATAGTCATTAAGAATTAGTACTAGCACTAATGATATAACACCAATTCCTACTATTGTAAGTACATCTAAAGCCATTGGTCTAACTTCAATATTATATTTAATCTTATTCTTTCTATTTCCTAATATTAAATATGCTGAACCTACAATTGCTATCACTACTAATATATAACCTACAACTGTTGGTAAATATGCTTGTCCTATAGCTTTGAAATCTGCTGTTAATGGTGCAACAGTATTACCACCTGTAATTCCTATTAATACACCTCTAAAAACAAGCATACTTGCTAAAGTAACTATAAATGATGGAACATTTCTAAATGCTATCCAATATCCATTCCAAGCTCCCATAATAACTCCAAGTATTAATGTTATTACTACTGTTGGGATAGCTGAAAAACCAAACCAAACATTTAATATCGCTGCAATTCCTCCAAGTAAACCTAAAGTTGATCCTGCCGAAAGATCTATCTCACCTAAAATGATTACAAAAACCATACCTATTGCAAGTACACCAGTAATTGACATTTGTCTAAATAAATTTGATAAATTTCTTGTTGTTAAAAAATTTCCATCTGTTAAAAACGTGAACAAAACCCATATTGCTGCTGTTGCTATTAATATTGCTGCCATCTTAGATTTAAATATAACGCCTAAACCTAATTTCTTTTCTTTTTCTGAACTTGTACTTTTACTTAATTGCATCTTATATTCCTCCTACAGAAGTTTTAGTTTCTTCGCTATAACTCTCACTAACTTCTTCATTTTTCTTTCCTACAGAATAATTCATAATCATTTCCTGAGTTAACCCATTATTCTCAAGACTTGCCTTTATTTCCCCTTCATTCATTACTAGAACCCTATCACTAATTCCAAGTACTTCTGGAAGTTCTGATGAAACCATTATTATAGATATTCCTTGTTTAGCTAGCTTAAATATTAACTTATAAATTTCATACTTAGCTCCAACATCAATTCCTCTAGTAGGTTCATCTAATATTAATATTTTAGGTTCAGCAAGAAGATTTTTTGCTAGTATTACTTTTTGTTGATTTCCACCACTTAGATTTTTTATTGCTAATTCAGTTGATGCAGTCTTTATTTTTATTTCATCAATAAATTTTAAAACATCCATCATTTCCTTATCTTTATCTATTACGTTTAATGGCCTCTTATACTTCACTAAATTACTCATTGTCATATTTTTAGCTACACTCATACCCGCAATTATTCCATCTTTTTTTCTATCTTCTGGAACCATAGCTATTCCTTTGCTTAAAGCATCATTTGGATTTTTTATGTCAATTTTTTTACCCTCAAAATATATTTCACCGCTCTTTTGACCTTGGAAACTTCCATATATGCTTGCCACCATTTCTGTTCTACCTGAACCTACTAAGCCTGAAATTCCAAGTATCTCCCCACGTCTTAAGGTAAAACTCGCATTTTTTACTCTTTTTATGTTCTTATTAAATGGATCTAAAACGTTAAAATTCTTTATCTCAAAAAATTCTTCGCCTATTTTATGTTCTTCTCTAGGAAATAGATTTTTCATTTCTCTTCCAACCATCATTTGTACTAGCTTATCTTGATCTATCTCACTAATAGGAACTTGTCCTATTGTTGAGCCATCTCTAATTACAGTAACATTGTCACATATTCTTGTAACCTCATTAAGTTTGTGAGAAATATAAATACATGTTACTCCATCTCTTCTTAAATCATCTAATATTCCCATTAACACTTCTACTTCACCTTCGCTTAAAGAGGCAGAAGGTTCGTCAAGAATCAATAGTTTTGCATTTTTAGATAGAGCTTTTGCAATTTCAACTAATTGCTGATGTCCAATTCCAAGATCCCCCGCTCTAGTAAGCGGATTAACATTCAGCTTAACCCTATTTAATAATTCATTTGTCTTATTTAACTGTTCACTAAAATTTACTAGTCCACGTGCGCCAATTTCATTTCCTAAAAAAATATTTTCTGCTATAGATAATTGTTTTATAAGTGCTAATTCCTGATGAATAATTGCAATACCAACGCTTTCAGAATCTTTTATACTTGTCTGATTTAATTCTTTTCCTTCAAAAATTATTTTTCCAGAGTAAGACCCAGCAGGATGCTCTCCGCTCAAAACTTTCATCAGTGTGGATTTTCCTGCTCCATTTTCACCACAAAGAGCATGGATTTCTCCTTTTTTAACTTTTAAAGTTACTCCATCTAATGCCTTTACTCCAAAGAATTCTTTGACTATATCTCTCATTTCTAAAATATACTCACTCATGAAATGCTTATCTCCTTTCTATATTGGAGCCTGAAATAATATCTTCAGACTCCAATATTCTTATTTATTTGCTTGGTCTTTTATCTTCTGGTACATTTTTATATACATCATCAAACTTTTGGAAACCATCTTTAATTACAGTATCTTTCATGTTATCTGCTGTAACTGCTATTGGAGTAAGTAATACTGAAGGGACATCTTTTTTACCATTGTTAGTTACAGTACCACCTGTTTCAACATCTTCACCTTTAGCCATCTTTACAGCCATTTCAGCTGCTTTAGCAGCAATATCTTTTATTGGTTTGTATATTGTCATTGTTTGAGTTCCTTCAACAACTCTTTGGCAACCAGCTAAATCTGCATCTTGTCCAGAGATTGTGATTTTTCCTGCTAAGCTTTGTGCTTGTAATGCTTGGATAGCACCACCTGCTGTACTATCATTTGATGCAACTACAGCATCAATTTTGTTATTATTTGCTGTTAAAGCATTTTCCATTATCTTTAATGCTTCTTCTGCTGACCAATCTTTTACCCATTGATCACCTACTAGTTTTATATCTCCCTTATCTACATAAGGTTTTATTATGTTCATTTGTCCTTGTCTAAATAATTTTGCATTATTGTCTGTTGGAGATCCTCCCATCATGAAATAATTTCCTTTTGGAGTTTTATCCACGATAGCTTTAGCTTGTAATTCTCCAACCTTTACATTATCAAAAGATACATAGTAATCTAAGTCACTATTTGTAATCAATCTATCGTAAGCCAATACTTTTATTTTATTTTGGTGAGCTTCTTCCACAATTGGTGCTATTGATTCACCGTTATGTGGTATTACAACTAAGACATCTACCCCTTGAGATATAAGATTCTCTGCTTGTGACATTTGTGTTGGATCATCCCCATTTGCAGATTGGAAAACAACATCTGCTCCAAGTTTCTTAGCTTCTTCTTCAAAGATTTCCTTATCGTGCTGCCATCTTTCAAGTCTTAGGTCGTCCATACTTACACCAATTTTTATTTTCTTATTTCCATTGCTAGATGTTTGTGCATCTTTTTTTGCTCCACATCCTGTCAATGCTGAAAATATTAGTACCCCACTTAGTGCCAAACCCAATAATTTAATCATTTTTTTAGATTTCATCTTTTTCTCCCCTTTTTTTTAATATAGATCTCTTTTACAGTCTTAATTATATACGCTGTAGTAAACGTTTCAAATAGACTAGTTTGCTAATTTATAATCTTATATTGCTATCTTTTTACAGCAAATTTTTACTAGTAAATAATTCAAAACATAAAGAAAATCCAGACTAATCTCTAAATATAAGAAATAGTCTGGATTTTTTTATTACTGTGATATGTTATTGGTAATATATTGCTTTTTATAAATTTAAAAATTCCTGAATAATAAGTAACATATCTTTCACTAATTAATTTCAAAAAATCTTTTCTTCCATATTTCCTTTAAAATTTGCAGGACTAACTCCTTCATATTTCTTAAATACTTTGCTGAAATAATTAGGATCATTATATCCTACTTTGTAACAAACCTCTTTCACATTCATTTCTCCAGTTGAAAGTAATTCCTTTGCAACATCTATTCTGCATTTATTTACATATTCCGAAAAATTAATGCCTGTCACTTCTTTAAATGTCCTGCTAAAATAATAGACACTTAATCCAAAATTATTTGCTACCTTCTCTAACTCTAACTCTGTTTCAATATTTTCTCTAATAAATTGTTTTACACTTTCAAATAGTTTCATCTTTATTTTGTTTGAATTTTTATTTTTACCTAACTTTGTATCTCCTGATATTCCACCTGAAAAACTATCATTCATCAATTTTCCTTCTATGTCATCAATATAAATAATATTTACATTGTCTGAGTTGTATACTAAACATTTCATAGCTTGTCTATAAGATTCCACTATTTGCTCTACTGAATCAAATATTTCTCCAAGACCTGCTCTTATTGAAATATTAAATCTCTTTTTTATTTCTCTTCTCAAATTAAATGCAAGGTCAATTTCTAAACTTTTAAAGTCTTCAGTTTCCTCATTATCTATTTGTATAAAATACGTTAATTCTTCATAAAATACATAATTTCCTATGCATTTATATCTTCTGTTGATATATTCTTTAACATATTCTCCTATCTTAATCCTAATTTGATCTCTTTCAACTCTGCTAATATCTTTATAAGCATATTTGTCTTTTATTGAAATAACCATTGCATAGCTATTCATAAAACTCATATCTAAACATTGCAGATACATTCCATAATCAACGCCTTTAAGTTTATCATTGATTATTAGATCACTTAATTGATTTTCAAGCACAGGCAATAAAGTATATATTTTCTCTTTATCTTCAATTTCACTTTTTCTTTTCTCTTGTTCTTTTTTCACCCATTTAATTCCCACAGCAATTTTTTCTAAAATCTCCTCCTTGGTAAATGGCTTTAGAAGATATTCTTTCACATTTATTTTTACGGCTTCCAATGCAAAATCAAAATAATCATATGCTGTCAAAATTATGCTATATAAATTTGGTAAAGTTGCTGTCATTTCTTTCAATGCCTGTATTCCATCAATTCCTGGCATTTTTATATCAATAATAACTATATCTGGTCTGATGCTTTCAGATAGTTCAATTGCTTCTCTCCCATTTTTGGCTTCGTATATTTCTAACTCTCCTAAAAAATTCTCTTTTATTATATGTTTAACTGTCTCCCTATCATACTTTTCATCATCAGCAATTAATATTTTCATCATTATTCTCATCCCCCATTATAGGTATTTTCAAATAAACTTTAGTCCCTTTGCCTTCTTCACTTTCTACTTTAAACATATTTTTCTTGTTATATAAATGAGGATATTTCATAATTAAAATATCCGAATCTGTGGATAACTTTTAGAAATTTTTAAAAAAAGCCGAT
>NZ_JBJIAB010000068.1:0-12439 GCF_045310795.1 Candidatus Clostridium helianthi | reverse complement strand
TAGCGCCGATGGTACTGCATGGGAGACTGTGTGGCAGAGTAGGACGTTGCGAGGTAAGCAAAAAAGATAGTTGTAATGACTATCTTTTTTTATTTTGTAATGTTTCGCACTTTTAATAAGCAGGCTCTAAGGTATTAATTGATTCATGTGCTTGAATTGTATCATTTAAAATATATGAATAATTATAACGTTTAAGGTAATATATTAAAGTTGTTTTAATACTAATTGTTAAAGAGAGGATTCAAGATATGGATTCTCTTTTTTTTATGGTATGAATTTTGGTAAATTAAGCACTATTATCATTGGTTAGAGAGTGAAGATCGCCCTCTGATCATGATTTTAAAAAGATATATAAGTGACATGAGTTTAAAATCATTTTTCTAATATTAAAAACTTAGCAGAATAAAACTTAGGAGCTGCTCACTTTATTTCTTAATATACAGCGTCTTTTATGCGCCTGATTATTGCTATTCTGTGAATTAATTTTAAATTTAATAAAATGAATGATTGAATATTATACATTATATATGGATAAAAATATATATTTATTATCTTAAAAGTTAAAATAATTATAATTTTTATTAAAAATAAAGAAAAATAAGTGAAAAGTACCATAAAATTTGGTAAGATATATATATAGTGAGAATTATAATAAAGAGAAGCATTTAATTTAGTTTATGAGAGGGATATGAATATGGATGGGGGTATAGTTTAATGCAAAATGATCCTAAAAGCAGTAAGATTAAAGATAAAGATGAAATAGGTCCTAGAGATATGAACGGTTTGACAGAAGAAGACGGAAAAGTATCTATCGAAGATAATTCATCTGTTGAGAAAAGAATAAGTAAGACAAAGGGAAGAGCAAAAAAGAAAATTTCCTCAAAGGAAACAACTGAATTAAATCCAATTAATAATCTAGATGTTAAGGTAAAAGACATTACTACAAATGATAAAGAAATTGGTATTAAATCTAAAGGGATTTTAAAGAAATCTAAGGCAATTGATAAGAAGAATGCGTTGGAGAATAAAAACGAAGAAAAGATTATTTTAAAAGAAGAGAATAATAAAGAATCTGAATTGGAGGGTGGAGATAATATTAATAAATCTAAATCCACCAAAACGAATGAATTAGCTGTACAACCAAAGACAAAAAAAACAACTAATAAATCTTCAAAAGGGAAATCTGCAGTAAGTTCAACAAAAGCAGGTACAACAAAGAAATCAGCTTCAAAAGAATTAATGGAAGAATTTCAAGCAGAAGGGGAGAAGATTGAAAAGTCGAAAACAGAACATAGTAAAATTAATGTTAAAAAGAGAACAGAAAGTATTGATAAATCTGAAATAACTAATCTTAACACATATTTGTTTCATCAAGGTAAAAACTATGAATCTTATAATATTTTAGGTTCACATATTAAAACTGAGAAAAGAAAGAAAGGTGTGCAATTTGTAACGTGGGCACCTAATGCAAAAGATGTATATGTTGTTGGGGATTTTAATAATTTCGAAGTAAAAGAGGAATACAAGCTTGAAAGAATAACTGAAAATGGATTATGGAGAGGCTTTTTTTATACTGCTAAGGCTGGAAATAGATATAAGTATTGTATAGTGGGAAGCGATGGAGAGATGGGAGAATACAAAGCCGATCCGTATGCAATACAAAGTGAATTGAGACCAGATAATGCATCAATAGTATATAAGCCTAAAGCTTTCAAATGGAATGATAAAAAATGGATTGATCAAAGAAATAAAATAAATGTACTTGAGCAACCATTAAATATATATGAGGTACATTTGGGCTCATGGAAGACAAATAAAGATGGCGGATTCTTAAAATACGAAGAAATCGCAGAAGATTTACCTAAATATGTGAAAGATATGGGATATACACACGTAGAGATTATGCCACTTATCGAACATCCATTGGATGCTTCTTGGGGATATCAGGGAACAGGATATTATTCACCAACAAGTAGGTATGGGGATTATGAAGGCCTTAAAATTTTAATAAATAAATTGCATGAGGCTAATATAGGAGTAATAATGGATTGGGTTCCAGGTCATTTTTGTAAAGATGCTCACGGACTATATAAGTTTGATGGAACACCAACATATGAATATCAAGAAGAATGGAGAGCGGAAAATAAAGGTTGGGGAACTTGTAATTTTGATCTAGGTAGAGATGAAGTTAAAAGTTATTTAATATCGAATGCATTATACTGGTATAGAGAGTTTCATATTGATGGATTAAGGGTTGATGCTGTATCAAGCATACTGTACTTGGATTATAGCAGATCGCATGGGGAATGGGTACCAAACAAATATGGAGGAAATGGGAATTTAGAAGCAATAGATTTTCTAAAGGAGTTAAATAAGGCAGTATTTGCAGAATATCCGACTGCACTTATGATTGCAGAGGAATCAACATCTTGGCCTAATGTTACAAAACCTACAATTTATGATGGTTTGGGATTCAACTTAAAATGGAATATGGGTTGGATGAATGATACATTAGAGTATGTCGAAATAGATCCTAAATATAGAAAACATAATCATAAAAATATAACATTTGCGATGATGTATAATTATGCTGAAAATTATTTATTACCACTTTCACACGATGAAGTTGTTCATGGTAAGAAATCATTGGTAAACAAAATGTGGGGAGATGAATGGAATAAGTTTGCAGGTCTCCGAGCGTTTATGTGTTATATGATGGGACATCCGGGCAAAAAATTATCGTTTATGGGGTGCGAATTTGCTCAGAAAATTGAGTGGAGAGAATATGAGGAATTAAAATGGAACCTAATCGATGAGTTAGAAATCCATAAGAAAACTCAATTATTTTTTAAGGATTTAAACAATTTATACCTTAATAATAAAGCTTTTTGGGAGCTCGATCATGACTATAGAGGCTTTAATTGGATAGAAGCCGATAATAATGAACAAAGCATATTAATTTTTGCTAGAAGAAGTAGAAATGATAAAGATACACTGATTTTTATAATTAATTTTACTTCTATTGTGTATTATGATTATCAAATTGGAGTACCATTTTTGGGGAGCTATGAAGAAGTATTTAATTCTGATGATAGTAAATATGGTGGTTCAGGTCAGATTATGGGTGAAATGCTTGTATCTGAAAAGACTCAATTCCACAATCAACCATATTCTTTGAAAGTAAAAGTGCCTCCAATGGCAACATTAATATTAAAAGTGAATGAGATTAATGTAGATAAAGAAATTAAAGAAAAAGATAAATAAAAGGTTAAAAAGACCGTTTGAGAAAGTAAATATTATAAAAATATTTATAGTATAATGATATAAATTTATTTGCTAGAGGTTGAGGGGGATAAAGAATGAGAGTTTTATTTGTAGCATCTGAAGCTAGTCCGTTCATTAAAACAGGGGGGCTCGGAGATGTTGCTGGGGCATTACCAAAAGCACTTGCACAAAAAAATGCAGATGTAAGAGTTGTTATACCAAAGTATAAAGAAATTAATTGGGAAGTAAGAGACAAGCTAAGATTTGTTAAATGGTTTAATGTTAAAGTTGGATGGAGAGAACAATTTTGTGGCGTATGGGAATGCTTTTACAATGGAGTAACATATTATGTTTTAGATAATGAAGCATATTTTAAGAGAGATGAAATCTATGGATTCTATGATGATGCAGAGAGATTTGCATTCTTTGATAGAGCCGTATTAGATATGTTGAGGCAAATAGATTGGCAGCCAGATCTTATACATTGCAATGACTGGCAAACTGGGATGTTACCTGTGCTATTGAAATTTGAATATAAAAGAAATGATATGTTCTATTGGAAGATGAAATGCGTATATTCAATTCATAATATAGCATTTCAAGGAGTATTTGATCCTCAAATATTACCGGAGTTATTTGGATTTGATATGGAGCTTTATAATAACACATGCTTAAAATTTGACGATGGTGTAAGTTATATGAAGGGTGGATTATACTATTCAGATATTATTACAACTGTTAGTAATACTTATGCATACGAAATACAAACACCTGAGTATGGTCAAAGATTGGATGGAGTATTAAGAGATAGATCCTATGCATTGAGAGGAATAACAAATGGTATAGATTATGATGAATTTAATCCTAAGACAGATAGATTTATTAAAAAGAACTATAGTATAAACTCTATTGAAGATAAAGTAATAAACAAAACGGAGTTACAAAAAGAGCTAGGGCTAACTGTTGATAAAAATATACCAATGCTAGCGATGGTAACTAGATTGACAAGTCAAAAGGGAATGGATCTATTAGTAAATATTTCGGATAAACTGCTACAAGAAAATGTTCAACTAGTTATTTTAGGAACTGGAGATAAGCATTATGAGGAACATTTTAAATGGCTAGATTCTAGATATGGAAATAAGGTGTCTGCTAATATTAAATTTGATAATGGGTTAGCAAATAAAATTTATGCAGCATGTGATATGTTTTTAATGCCTTCACTTTTTGAGCCATGTGGATTGGGACAATTAATAGCACTTAGATATGGTTCTATTCCTATAGTTAGGGAAACTGGGGGACTTAAGGATACAATAATTGCATATAATGAGTATACTGGAGAAGGTAATGGGTTTAGTTTCAGAAATTACAATTCAGATGAGTTATACAATATAATAGAATATGCGTTATGGATATATAAGGATAAGGGTAAGTGGGAAAATCTAATCGAAAATGCAATGAATTCTGATAATAGCTGGAATAGGTCAGCTCAAATATATTTAGATTTATATAGAGAATTAACAGGACAAGATTAAGATCAGGACATAATGTTATGAGGGGGTATATCAATGCTCGAAATGGATAAAAAAACATTTAAAAAAGCTTATGTAAATAAGTTCTTAGAGATGCATGGTATTGAATTAAAGGAAGGAACTAATCAGCAAAAGTATGATGCTTTAGGAAGTTTAGTAAGGGATTATGTTACAAGAACTTGGCTTAAAACAAATAAAAAATATAATAAGACTGGGGAGAAGCAAGTTTATTATTTTTCTATGGAATTTTTACTGGGACGGTTACTTGGTGATGCTTTATTAAATATAGGCATAAGAGATATATGTAAAGAAGCGTTATCAGATTTAAATATAAATTTAGAAGAGTTGGAAAACTTGGAGCAAGACCAAGGACTAGGTAATGGTGGACTGGGAAGACTTGCGGCATGTTTCCTAGATTCAATGGCATCTTTGAATATTCCAGGAAACGGATGTGGGATTAGATATAAATATGGATTTTTTCAGCAAAAAATTATAGACGGAAAACAAGTTGAGGTATCTGATGATTGGTTAAAGCTAGGAAACGTCTGGGAGAAGAGAAAAGCAGAAAAAGCAGAAATTGTTAAGTTTGGTGGAGAGGTAAAAGTAAGCGAAATAAATGGACGCTTAAGCTTTATGCATATAAACTATGAGCCTGTATTGGCAGTCCCATATGATACTCCAATTGTAGGGTACGAAAATGAAATTGTAAATACTCTTAGATTATGGAGTGCAGAGGCGGTTTCAAACGAGTTTGATTTTTCATCATTTAGTAGAGGTGATTTTCTCCAAGCAATTAAGTATAAAAATTCAGTTGAATCAATTTCGCAAGTGCTGTATCCAGAAGATTCATTTTATGAAGGTAAAATGTTAAGACTAAAGCAGCAATATTTCTTTGTTTCAGCAGGAGTTCAAAGCATTGTAAGGCACTGTAAAAAGCATGGAAAAGATATATTGTTACTAGATGAAAAAGTAGCGATTCATATAAATGATACTCATCCTACACTTGCGATACCAGAACTTATGAGAATATTATTGGATGAAGAAGGGTTAGAATGGGATACGGCTTGGAGAATAACAACTAATACAATATCGTACACTAATCATACAATTTTGGCAGAAGCTTTGGAAAAATGGCCAATAGACATGTTTCAAAAATTGCTTCCAAGAATATATATGATTGTTGAAGAAATTAATAAAAGATATTGTGCAGAACTTTTAACTAAATATCCAGGCAACCTTGAAAAAGTTAGAAGAATGGCGATAATAGCTGATGAGCAAGTCAAGATGGCACATCTAGCGATTGTAGGCAGTCATAGTGTAAATGGGGTAGCAAAACTTCATACAGAAATATTGAAGAAAAAAGAGATGACAGACTTCTATTATCTTTATCCCAATAAATTTAATAATAAAACTAATGGAATTACTCATAGAAGATGGCTTTTAAAAAGTAATCTAGAGCTTACAAAACTAATTAAAGATACAATTGGAGATAGCTTTATAAGACATCCACTTGATCTAAAGAACTTTGAGAGGCATTTGTATGATGAAGTGATTCTAGAACAGTTAGGAAAAATTAAAAAATTTAACAAAGAAAAGCTAGCAAGTATAATATTAAAGAATGATAATGTAAGAGTAGATCCTGATTCTATATTTGATGTTCAGGTAAAAAGAATACATGCTTATAAGAGGCAAGTACTTAATTGTTTAAGAATAATGGATTTATATAATAAATTAATTGATGATCCTAATTACGATATAGTTCCAAGGACATTCATCTTTGGAGGAAAAGCTGCACCAGGTTATTATTTAGCTAAAAATACTATTGAATTAATAAATTGTGTTGCAAACAAAATAAATAATGATTCTAGAGTAAATGAAAAGATAAAAGTTGTTTTCATTCAAAATTATAGAGTTTCGCTAGCTGAACAAATAATCCCGGGAACAGATGTAAGTGAGCAGATCTCAACAACAACAAAAGAAGCTTCAGGAACATCAAATATGAAATTTATGATGAACGGAGCTATTACAGTAGCAACATTAGATGGGGCAAATATTGAAATAAAAGATGAAGTTACAGATGATAATATAGTGATATTTGGATTAACTGCAGATGAAGTATTGAATTATTACAAAAATGGAGGATATAAATCTATTGATATATACAACAATGATATTAGAGTAAAAAGGGTAATTGATGATTTAATAAATGGAAAATATCATAGTGATAAAAATAAATTTAGAAGTATATATGAAAATCTAATAAATTATAATGATGAGTTTTTTGTTTTACAAGATTTTGACTCATATTTAAAAGCTCAAGATAAGATTGATACTCTTTATAGGAATGCTAATAAGTGGCAAAGAATGTGTGGAATTAATATTGCACATTCAGGGATATTCTCATCTGACAGAACAATAGAAGAATATGCAACAGGTATTTGGGGATCAGAGGTAATCTATAAGAATCTATAGGAGGATTAACTGAATGAATGATATACAGGTATTACATGACTCTCAAAGCATAAGATTTAGAAGGCCCTTTGGAGCTGTAGAGGCTGGTCAAAAGGTTAAGATATCTATTAATATTAATAAAGACATAATTGTAGCAATCGAATTGATAAAATTCGATGGAACTAAAATGAATATGGGAATGAACAAGGAATATTTAAATAATGGTGAATTTAAATATTCTGTAGAAATTGATACATCTGATGCTTTGGGGATATTAGAATACTATTTTATTTTAATAGATGGGTATGACAGAGTATATTATGGAAATAATGACAATCATTTGGGAGGAGTTGGCCAAATATATACTTATAATCCTGTGCCATATCAAATAACTGTATATGAAAAGTCATTCATACCAAGCTGGTATAAAGAAGGTGTAATATACCATATTCTAATAGATAGATTTTACAATGGAAATGAAAATAAAATTATAGGTAATACAAAAGAAAACTCATTTATATACGGAAGATGGGATGATAGTCCTATGTATATTAGAGATAGTTTTGGAAAAATTTCTAGATGGGATTTTTATGGAGGAAATCTAAAGGGGATAATAAAGAAATTAGATTATATAAAAGAATTGGGAGCTAATATAATAAAGTTAAGCCCAATATTTAAATCCCCTAGTTGCCATAAATATGATACAGCGGACTATGAAATTGTAGATGAAATGTTCGGCACAAATGATGAATTTAGAGAATTATGTAAAGTGGCAAATAGTAAAGGAATTAAAATCATTCTAGATATTGTACTGAGCTATACAAGCTCTGATAGTAAATATTTTAATAAACTAGGAAATTACGACGATGTTGGAGCGTATAATTCGCCAAATTCTAGATTTTATGATTGGTATAAATTTATTACATATCCATATAGGTATGAATCTTGGTGGGGAATGGATGATAGACCGAATGTTAACTCGATGCAAAAAGAATATGTTGACTATATTATAAGCGGAGATAATTCTATTATAAATAAGTGGACAGATATGGGAGTTAACGGATGGTTTTTAAATGTGACAGATGAGCTTCCAGATGAATTTATAGAATTAATAAGAAAGAAAATCGGAGAAATAAATAAGGATACTGTACTTTTAGGTGATATATGGGAAGACGCATCTAATAAGATAAGTTATTCAAGAAGACGAAAATATTTACAAGGGAATGAAGTGCAAGCAGCAACTAATTATCCTTTAAGAGAAAGTTTAATTAATTTTATCAAGGGATATATAAAGTCAGATAAGTTAAAGAAAAAAATTATGTCATTGTACGAGAATTATCCAAGAGAAAGTTTTTATGGAAATATAAATATTTTAGGTACAAATGATACAGAAAGAATTTTAACTGTTCTGGATGAAAATATATCACTGTTAAAATTACTTATAGCAATTCAATTTACTTTGCCAGGAGTACCACTAATATACTATGGAGATGAAGCAGGTGTAAAAGGTGGAAGAGAGCCTGATAACAGGAAAAGCTATCCATGGGGGAAAGAGAACAAAATGCTTGCTGATTTCTACCATAAAATAATTAAAATAAGAAATAATGAAGATGGTTTAAAAAAGGGGAAGTTAAGTATCTTTGAAACTGATCCAGACGTATTTGCGTTTGAAAGAAAATATGAAAATGAGAGCGTAATAGTATTAGTAAATGTTTCAAGCGAAGCTAAATTAATTAAAGAAATTAACTTAAGTGGAGATTATGTGAATTTACTTGATATTAGTGAAAAATATAAGATTATAGAAAGTGATAGTTTTATAACTATCTTTCCATATGATTTGAAAATATTGCGTAGGATCTAGCTCATTGAGTTTGATTATATAATAAAAAATTGACAAATATTTTGATATATGCTTATATGGAATTTAATGGAAAATAAATGTATAATATATTGTATGCAAAATTATAAATATAAATTCTAGGGGTAATCATATTATAAAATAATTATTAAAAATATAATATGCTTCTGCAAGTTCAATTAAATAAAAATATAATAACAATCATTTTTTTGAATATAGGAGCATATAATATAAAATTTATCTAATGAGAACAAACACATATGAGAGGAGATAATATTATGGGTAAAAATGAAATTGTGGCAATGATATTGGCTGGTGGACAAGGATCGAGGTTAGGGGTATTAACAAAAAAATTGGCTAAACCAGCAGTACCATTTGGAGGAAAATATAGAATTATAGATTTTCCATTAAGCAATTGTTCGAATTCAGGAATATATACAGTAGGAGTATTAACGCAGTATAAACCGCTAGAATTAAATGCACATATTGGTATAGGAGAAGCATGGGATTTAGACAGGGCTCATGGAGGGGTACATGTATTGCCACCATATCAAGAAGAAAAAGGCGGAGAATGGTATAAAGGTACTGCAAATGCAATTTATCAAAATATAGAATTTGTTGATAGATATGATCCAGAATATATTTTGATTTTATCTGGAGATCATATATATAAGATGGATTATACAAAGATGCTAGATTTCCATAAAGAAAAACAGGCAGAGGCAACTATAGCCGTTATTGAAGTGCCAATGGATGAAGCATCTCGATTTGGAATAATGAATACAAGGGAAGATTTATCAATATATGAGTTTGAAGAAAAACCAAAAAATCCTAAAAACAATTTAGCATCGATGGGGATATATATTTTCAATTGGAAAACTCTAAAAAAATATTTAAGAGAGGATGAGTCAGACAAGACCTCAAAAAACGACTTCGGAATGAATATAATTCCAAGTATGCTTAGCAATGGAAATAAGATGGTGGCGTATCCATTTAAAGGATATTGGAAAGATGTTGGTACTATAGATAGCCTATGGGAAGCAAATATGGATTTGATAAGAGAAGATAATGAACTTGATTTACATGATGAGGAATGGAAGATATATTCAGTCAATCCAGTAAGGCCGGCACAATATATAGGCGAGAATGCAAAAGTATCTAATTCATTAGTTGTTGAAGGTTGTGTTGTTAATGGACAAGTGGAAAACTCAATATTATTTCAAGGAGTTCAAATAGGAAAAAACTCAGTTGTTCGAGATTCAATAATTATGACGGATGCTAAAATAGGTGATAATGTAGTTATTGAAAAAGCAATTGTTGGAAGTGGAGCAATAGTTAGAAAAGACTGTAAAATTTCTTTAGGTGATGAAATAGCTATTATTGCAGCAAAAGAAGAAGTAAAAATGGGTACAGTTATAGAAAATAATAAAGCAGTTTAGCGATATCACTAAGGGGGAGAAAGAAATGAAAAATTGTATTGGTATAATCAACTTAGATGAAAATGAAAACAGAATGGGTGAATTAGTAGTTAATAGATCTCTTGCTTCAGTTCCTATTGCAGCAAGATATAGAATCATAGATTTTATTTTGTCTAATATGACCAACTCAGGGATCAATTGTATAGGAATATTTACAAAGAATAAGTCAAGGTCTCTAATAGACCATTTGACAAATGGAAGGCCATGGGACTTAAATAGAAAAAAAGATGGATTAAAAGTTTTTAACTTTGGAAATGACGAGCCTGTTTATGATGATGTCCATAATTTCGCTGAAAATATACAATTTTTAACACATAGTAGAAGAGAATATGTATTATTAGCACCAAGCTACATGATTTGTAATATAGATTACAATGAAGTTTTGGAATACCATAAGAGCACAGGTAAAGATATTACAATGGTATATAAGAAGGTAAACAATGCAGATGAAGCCTTTGGTGATTGCGGCGTATTAAACTTTGACGATTCAGGAAGCGTTATAAGTGTAGGAGAAAATATAGGGAAAAGTCCGAAGGCAAATATCAATATGGAGATGTATATATTAAAAACTGAATTATTTATAAATATTGTAAATGAATGTGTAAGTAGTGGAATGTATCGAAAGGTAAAAGAGTATATTCATAATAATTTAAATACGTTAACAGCAAGTGCTTACGAATTCAAAGGACATTTAGATTGTATAAATTCAATTAAGGCATTATATGATAGTAATGTGGGATTTTTAAATAGAAAAGTAAATAAAGAAATTTTTAATGATGAAAGACCTATCTATACAAAAACTAAAGATGAAGCTCCAACTCACTATGCAGATACAAGTAGTGTTATAAACTCAATAATAGCAAATGGTTGTAGAATAGAAGGAACAGTTGAAAATTGCATAATAGGCAGAAGGGTATATATAGGAAAAAATACAAAATTAAAAGATTGTATAATAATGCAAAATAGCAGAATTGGTGACGATGCAGTATTGGATAATGTAATTGCAGATAAAGGTAGCGAGATAAGAAGTGGTGAGACCCTTATTGGATCAGTTATGTATCCTTTGGTTATAAAGAAAAAAAGTAGTATTACTAAGTAAATATATATAGAAAATAATATTTTTAAAAATTGAAGAATTATATTATTATAAAATATTAATTAGGTAAGCATCAGGGAATTAGATTTGCGATTCATTAAGTTGGTATTATTTATATTAGGAAAATTAAATGCAAAATTTGAACGATATAGTAATAAGCAACTAAGAAACAATGATAGCAAAGTATAATTTTATGATGCTTACTTTATTTATATCAATACAACTTTAATATGTCTATTATGTGATAGATAATGTATGTTAAAAACTTTATACATTATGGAGTACTATTTTATTTATGGAACTAATAGAATTATAAATTTATAGTATAAACATGATATAGTGACACAGTACTGTTAGTCTTAGAGAAATTTAGAAATTAAATTTAATCTGGAATTTATTATAAGTATTAAATAGTATAACCTCATTGTAAATTTGTAATAAGGGGATAATAGTATGCGCATCACATAATATTTTAACAAATATGTTGACAGCATAACGAGAACGTGTTAAGATAAAAAACGTCGCTGAGATATGCAAATAACTTAATGATAAATCACAGATTGTATTTTAAATATGATTTTTAAAGATTTTGAAAAAGGTTGTTGACATAATAGAAAATAAGTGATATACTAAGTTAGTCGCTTAAGGGTGGCATAAATTAATACCTACAATGAGAATTGTAGGAAAGAAAAATTGGTCTTTGAAAATTGAACAGAATAAGATAAATACATTTAAGTAAACCAGCAATTTTTATTTGAGT
>NZ_JBJIAB010000067.1:0-13258 GCF_045310795.1 Candidatus Clostridium helianthi | reverse complement strand
TCCCGTTAAATACAGAAATCATCTTTTAAATTAGTCTATCTTTTTTTAAATTGTCCTTGACAAAGGGTACATTTTAAGCAATCCTGTATTTTTATTTTATTAAAAAATATTAAACCCAATTACCATTATTAAAAATTTTAATTTCTTCACCAGCTGGTGTAATACCGGTTATATTTGTATCTTTAGTTCCTATCATAAAATCAACATGTATCAACGATACATTTGAGCCAGATAGTATTGATTCTTCTCTTGTCATTTTTTCTCCGTTCTTTATGCAGCAAGGGTATGAAGAACCAAGAGCTAAATGGCATGAAGCATTTTCGTCATATAATGTATTATAAAAAATTATATTTGAATTTGAAATTGGAGAATTATATGGAACTAAGGCAACCTCACCTAAATATCTTGAACCTTCGTCTGTATTAAGAAGCTCGGTTAAAATATCTAATCCAGTTTCAGCAGAACAAGCTACAACTTTACCATTTTTAAATGTTAATGAAAAATTGTTTATTAAATTTCCACAATAGCTCAAAGGTTTTGAACTAAAAACAATTCCGTTTACGTCATCCAATTTAGGGGTAGTATAAACTTCTTCTGTAGGCATATTGGCAATAAATTTCAGACCATCTTGAGTAATATCCTCACCCCCACACCAAATATGATCTTGAACTAATCCTATTTTTAAATCAGTTCCAAGAGAATTTGTAAAACGAAGATATTTAAATTTATAGGAATTTAATTCTAATACCTTATCATGAAGAAGGTTAGTGTGCTTATTCCATGCATCTATAGGATCGGATTCTTTAAGTCTCATAACAGTAAAAATTGCATCCCATAATTTTTCAATTGCTTCACATGAGTTGGATTCACTAAAGACTTTTTTTGCCCAGTTTTCAGTTGGAATTGAAACTATGCACCAAGCATTTTTGTTGGAAGTACATGCGCTATGATATTTCTCTAAGGCTGTACGTCTGCCTTTTTGGTATGCCGATATTTTATCCGAATCTACATCTTTGAAAATATCTGGATCAGATGCGGAAATACTCAAAAATGCTGCATTATTTTCTACGTAATAGTCATATTTATCTTTTTCAAATTTTGGCGTAATAGAAAGAATTTCTTTTGAAGAATTATTAAATCGTATCTTATTGAATTTTTCATCATTATAATTTATAACTACATCAGAAGCACCAGCTTTATAGGCTTCATCTGCAAGTAGTCTTGCAAAGTTACTACACTCAATAGGGCTATTTATAACTAAAAGTCCATCTTTTTGTATATTTACACCTTTGATAATAGCAAGTTTAGCATATTTAGATAAAAGATTATCTAACAATTATATCACCTCATTACATAGTGGATTTTAATAACACTGGTTAATTTAAAATACTTTGAATTTAGAATTACAATCTATAATTAACATTATAACAATTTTTACAAGCTATCTGCTATAGTAAAATAAAGAATATACAAAATAAGAATTATTACTAATAATTATGGAAATAATATGAGATAAATTCATTACACAACAAGATACATGTATACTTTAAGTTATACAATATAGTATAATGAGTTTAAATAATGACTTGAAGTAGATAATAATATTTCTAGTTGAGTAAATTTTTATGTTAAATTTCAGGAGGTTTTTAATGAAAAAATTATTGATTTTAGACTCAAATTCACTTATGAATAGGGCTTTTTATGCTTTGCCTCCTCTTACAAATAGTGATGGAATAAATACTAATGCCATTTATGGTTTTATAAATATGCTACTTAAAATGAAGGATGAAATTAATCCTGATAGTATAATTGCTACTTTTGATTTGAAAGCACCAACTTTTAGACATAAAGAGTATTCTGATTATAAAGCAGGTAGGAATAAGATGCCGCCAGAACTTGCGGAACAATTTCCAATTATTAAAGAACTGTTTAAGTTAATGGGAATTAAGATATTTGAAGTAGAAGGCTTTGAGGCAGATGATTTGATTGGAACAGTATCAAAATTCGCTGAGGACAATAATACAGAAGTATTTGTAGTTACAGGAGATCGTGATGCTCTTCAACTAGCATCAGAAAAAACTAAAATTATAATTACTAAGAAAGGTGTCAGTGAAACTGCTGTTTATGATAAAAAAAGCTTTATGGATGAATTTGAAGTGACTCCAGAGCAATTTATAGATGTAAAAGGATTAATGGGAGATAAGTCAGATAATATACCAGGCGTTCCAGGAGTAGGAGAAAAGACTGCTTTTAAGCTTATAAAGGAATATGGATCTGTTGAAGAAGTTCTTAAAAATATAGATAAAATTTCTGGGAAAAAACTTAAGGAAAATTTAGAAAATAATGTTGAACAAGCAATATTTTCTAAGAAATTAGCTACAATTATGAGAGAAGTTCCAATCGAATTAAATTTGGAAGATATAAATTCTAGCAATAAAGAAAATATATTAGAAATTAAGAAGATGCTTATTAAACTTGAGATGAAGTCAATACTATCTAAATTTAATGATGATACAGCTCATGAAGAATCTAATATTGAAGTGAGAAATATTACTACAATTGAAGATATGAAAGCATTATTTTCAGAGATGAGAAATAGAATTTATATAGATTATACTTTAACTGATGCATCTAGATATTCTAAATTAAAACTTGAATATTTAATATTCGGGGAAGAAAATAAAGGTACTATTATAAATTTCAAAGACATAAGTTCTAAGGATAGTGAAGAAGCTTTAAAAGTTTTGAAAAATCTTATGGAAGATGATAATGTTAAAAAAGTTATTCATGATGGAAAAAACTTTGTTACATTTTTAAATAAAAATGAAATTGAAATAAAGGGATTTGATTTTGATACTGCGATAGCAGCTTATTTAATTGATTCATCAAAGAGTAAATACGAAATTCTAGAGCTTGTTAACCATTATATTGGTGATAATCCTAACAGCGAAGATAGCAATATTAAAGGAATTCTTTGCAGTTACTTACCTATGGTTTATGAAAAATTAAAAGAAAATCTTCATAAGGAAAATATGGATCAACTTTATTACGAAGTGGAGCATCCATTAATTTATGTGCTTTCATCCATGGAGAGTATTGGATTTAACATAAATCAAGGTATGTTAGATGAGTTACAGACTAAGTTTAAAAAAGAAATTGATAAGACACAAAAAGAAATATATGAATTAGCGGATGAGGAATTTAATATTAGTTCTCCTAAGCAACTAGGAAAAATATTATTTGAAAAATTGGATTTACCAGTTATTAAGAAAACAAAAACTGGATATTCAACTAATCAAGAAGTTCTAGAGAAGCTAATGAATAAGCATTATATAATACCTAAAATAATGTATTATAGGCAAATTACAAAGATAAATTCTACATATGTAGAAGGTTTAAAAAATGTAGTTGATGAAGATGGTCGTATTCATTCTAACTTTAATCAAACTGTAACTACAACGGGAAGACTATCTAGCACAGAACCTAATTTGCAAAATATTCCTATAAAGTATGAAATGGGCAGAGAGATAAGAAAGGTATTTATACCAATGGAAGAAACTGACATACTGGTTTCATGTGATTATTCTCAAATAGAATTAAGGGTATTGGCTCATATTGCTGGAGATGAAAATATGATAGATGCATTTGAGCATCATAGTGATATTCATACAAAAACGGCTTCGGAAGTATTTAAAGTTCCAGTAGGGGAGGTTACTTCTCTTATGAGAAGTAGAGCAAAAGCAGTTAATTTTGGAATAGTTTATGGAATAAGTGCATTTAGTCTTGCAGAAGATTTAAAGATCACAAAGAAAGAAGCAGAAGAATACATGGCTATATATTTAGAAAGATATCCTAAGATTAAAGAATATCTGGAAAATGTTGTGGAAGAAGCTAAAGAAAAGGGATATGTATTAACAATTTTAAATAGAAGAAGATTTATTCCAGAGATAAAATCTTCAAATAAGATAGTTAAGGCTTTAGGTGATAGATTGGCAATGAATGCACCAATTCAAGGAAGCGCAGCTGATATAATAAAGCTTGCGATGGTGAATGTTTATAATAAATTAAATGAAAAAGAATTAAAAAGTGAATTAATCCTTCAAGTACACGATGAACTTATTTTAAATGTAAAAAAAGACGAATTTGAAGAAGTTAAAAATTTAGTTGCTTATGAAATGGAAAATGCAATTAAGTTAAAGGTAGCACTTGATGTGGATGTTAATTTTGGAGATACATGGTACGATGCCAAATAATGTATTGTGGAATTAAAAAAAGGTGGTTTTTATAAAATGGTTAAAATTGGTTTAACAGGTGGAATCGGCACCGGAAAAAGCACTGTATCAAATATTTTAAGTAAAGAAGGACTAAAAATAATAGATGCAGATGCTATAGCTAAAGAAGTACTTGAAAATAATCCAAAGATATTAGAAATGGTTCGGGCACAATTTGGAGCAGGTTTCTTTGACTGGAGAGGTGAATTTAGAAGGAAAGAATTTGGAAACCACATATTCAGATTTCCTAAACAAAGAATCAAATATGAAAGTATAATTATGCCCTATATTAAACAATCAATTGAAGAAAAGATAAAATTGTATGAACAAAAGAATGAGAAAATAGTAATAATAGATGCTCCTACTTTAATTGAAAATAATATGCATGAGGAAATGGATTATATTGTACTTGTATATGCTGATAATTCAGTTCAAATTCAAAGAGTTATGAATAGAGATAAATTAACTAAAGTTGAAACTGTTAGTAGAATAAATTCTCAAATGTCTATGGAAGAAAAGAAAGAGTTTGCGAATATTATTATTGACAATAATACTGATTTAATTGAATTGCAGAAGCAAGTTTATGATTTTATTGATTTTATAAAACTAATATGCTAAGTAAGGAGAATATAATGAAGTTTCTAAGAAAAACCTTTTGTGCAATAGTATTCTTAGTAGTAATCGTAGCAGCAATTGGCATAGGTTCGAGATATATTATAAAAGAAAAGTTTTTTCCTTATAAGTACCAGCAGTATGTTGATATGTACAGTTCACAGTATAATCTAGATCCATTGCTAGTACTAGCAGTTATAAAAACTGAAAGTAAATTTGATGATGATGCGCATTCACATAAAAATGCTGTAGGTCTGATGCAAATAACGGTTGATACTGGACAATGGGCAGCGAAAGAAATGGGATATAATACATTCTCTAAAGAAGACCTATATAATGAAGAATATAATATTAAAATGGGATGCTGGTATCTTAGGCGTTTGAATGATACTTTTGATAAAGATATGGATTTAACAATTGCAGCATACAATGCGGGACCAACTAATGTGCAATCATGGCTTGATAATAGAAAATACTCTTCAGATGGAAAAAGTGTAGATTATATACCTTTTGGAGAAACAAAAAAATATGTTGATAAGGTAAACACATATTATCATATATATCAATATCTTTATGATAAAAAAGACGATTATTTTGAGGCAGATAAGGTAGTTGATCTGATGAAAAGTTTCCTAAATGTACATTTTTTAAGTTAATTATTAGTCTTTGCCTAATAATTAACTTAAATATTTTATGAAAATTACTTGAATTTTAAATAAGAATAGATTATCATTAAATGAGTAATTTATATTTGCAGGTGTGGTGGAATGGCAGACACGCTATCTTGAGGGGGTAGTGTTCACATGGACGTACGGGTTCAAGTCCCGTCACCTGCACCAAAATTTGATGAATTTCGTTGAGTTTCATATTTTAGAAACTTAGCGAAGAGCTTATATAACACATATTTAGTTATGAAAATAGCTAAATATGTGTTATTTTTTTGAAAAAACGTGTATTAGTATAAATAAAATATTTTTGGCTTTAAAGTTTTATCATTATTTATAGTCCCATTAATATGAATAATTAAATCTTTAAAATTACATATAATGGAATTTGATTTTAGAAAGTTTTTAATATAAGTTAATGAAATAATAATACAGTTGTTATAATGATAGCTGAAAATTAAAATTTTAATGAGATTAAAAGGTTTTTGTAAAAAAACATCGAATAAGTATTTATACGATATGAATTTATTAGATATTTATTATGTAATTAAAGGGGGAGAGGGTTTTAATGTTTAAATCTATTAAAGGTAAATTAGTATCACTTATATCTATGCTTATTATTTCAATGGTTCTTTTAAGTTTGTATTCAATTAATAACTTAAATGTGATCAATACAGTTTCAGCTAATATGTCTACAGAATTAATTCCAGGATTAATTCATTCAGGGAATATAAACACGATGACTTCTGATTTTAGAATAATGGAATATGAACATATAATCTCAACTGACAAAAATGAAATGGCTCAAAAAGAAAAAGATATGGAAGCGAAGAATAGTGAAATCCAAAGTAATATTCAACAATATGAAAAAACATTTTTTGATGATAAAGATAGGCAATTATTTGAGATAGCTAAAAATGATTGGAATCAATATTTGAAGGTACATGAGAAAGTTATAAGCTTGAGCAGAGATTTAAGAACTGATGAAGCCATGGAAATTATGAATGGAGAGGCAAAGGAATATTTTAGTTCAGCATCACAATCATTGACTGAATTGTCTAGGTATAATCAAGAAATGGGAGAAACTTTCTCTAAGCAAGGTAGTGATATATATCAAAAAGTAAAGAATATATCTATAATAATTATTTCAATATTAATTATTCTTTCAATAATTATTTCATTTATGATTATTAAAGGAATAGTAGCATCACTAAAAAGTTTAAAGAATGAGTTAGATGCACTTGCAGAAAAAGGTGGGGACCTAACTCAAGAAATTAAAGTTAAATCTAAGGATGAAATTGCTGGACTTGCAAATAGCTTGAATAAATTTATATTAAACTTAAGATTAATAATTAGTGAGGTCAATGAGAGTACTGAAAATGTTATACATATAAATAATGATATAAATAGTAAGATAGATGATCTATCAAGTACAATAGAAGAAGTCTCAAGTAGTACAGAGAGTATTGCTGCGGGAATGGAAGAAACAGCTGCATCATCAGAGGAGATGTTAGCAACATCTCATGAAATTGAAAAAGCTGTAGAGGGAATCTCGGAAAAAATTCAAGATGGATTAATATCAGTTGAAGGAATACAAAAAAGTGCAGATGCTGTTAAGAGAAATACGATTGAGTCACAAGAAAAAGCTAAGGCGATATTTTTAGAGACAAAAGAAGGTCTTGAAAAAGCTATTGAAAACTCACATATTGTAGCTAGAATTAGTATATTATCTGAATCTATAATAGAGATTGCCGCACAAACAGATTTGTTGGCATTGAATGCTGCTATTGAAGCTGCTAGAGCAGGGGATGCAGGAAAAGGATTTGCAGTTGTTGCAGAAGAGGTAAGAAAACTTGCAGAAGAATCTAAGAATGTAGTTACTGAAATAAAGAATGTTACTGATAAAGTTACAGAATCTGTAGGTGATTTATCAAGCAATTCAAGTAAGCTTTTGAAATTTATTTCAAATAATGTAGATAATGATTATAAATCTATGATGGAAGTAGCAGATAAATATAGCAAGGATGCAGAATTTGTTAATAGTTTAGTTTCGGACTTTAGTTCAACTTCAGAGGAACTTTTGGCATCTATACATGATATTTTGAAAACGATAGATCAAGTTGCGGAAGCTTCCACAGATGGAGCAGAAGGGACTACTGAAATAGCAGAAAAGGTAGTTGAAATTAATGAGAAAACTAATAAAATAATATTAAATATAAATGAATCGAAAGAGAGCACAAGCAAATTAATTAAAAAAATATCTACATTTAAATTTTAATAAAAGTAATTGCTAATTTTAATTTCTGATAGATAGAAAGAAGAGATAAGCATTGATTAACTAATTTTATAGCCCTTAGCATAAATAGCTAAGGGCATTTTATTTATTTTCTAGGAATTTATATTGTAATGAAATCTGTAGACATTGTGCCCCTTTGTGGGTATAAATTATGGAAAATGCTGATTCAAAAGGTCGCGTTTTAAATGAGAATAAAAAAGAAAATATATTCGCCTGACAAATTTTTCTCACGTACGTTAGAAAAGACAGAGGCGTAAAAAATATTATAAATGAACAGTTAAAATTAGATTTAAAAAGGGATTGGTTGTTAAATAAAATTATCATACATTTCATTTTAATTGAATAGGTAAATGTATAATAGTTATTTTCACCAAAATGGAAATGAAGTTTCAAGTGTGGAAAATAATTATTGAAGGAAAAAATGACTTTTGGTCATTTTTATATGATATAATTTATACAAAGAAATATTTTCTGACAGGAGCATTGAATATGAAGAATATAATAAATATTTTCAAAAGGGATATGAAGAATATATTTACTAACTGGGTGGCAGCGCTTGTTGTAGTAGTTTTAATGATAATACCATCTTTATATTCATTAATAAATATAGAGGCATCCTGGGATCCATATTCTAATACGAAGGGAATAGAAGTTGCAATTGTTAATGAAGATAAGGGAACGGTATACAAAGAACATAGTATAAATTTAGGCGATGAATTAGTTGATAAGCTTAAGGAAAATGATCAATTAGGATGGGTATTTGTAGACAAAGAAACTGCAAAGGATGGTTTAACAAATGAAAAGTATTATGCAATGATTGAAATACCACAAGATTTCTCCGAGGATGTTACAACCATAGTTAAGAAAGATGTTACAAAACCTAAGCTAATATATACTGTCAATGAGAAGAAAAATGTCATTGCATCTAAAATAACTGATGCAGGTGTAAAAAGTGTCAAAACTCAATTAGATGAGAATATAACAAAGAATATATCTGGAATAATGTTCAGATTATGTGATGAGATTGGTATAGATATACAAAACAATAGATCTGAGCTTAGAAATATAATAAATTCAGTATATAAATTAGATGATAATATGCCAGAACTTGAGAAAATGCTAGATGAAGCAATTAATGGAACAATAAGTGCTTCTGAATTAATGATAAAAACCAATGAGCTTATACCAACTGCGGCAGACACTATTGATGAAACTTCTGAATTTTTAAATGATACACAAAGTTTTCTAAATGAAACACAAGGAGATTTGCAGAATGAATCTCCACAAGTTAAAGAAGATCTTATTGAATGTGAAAATACACTAGATATTATAGGTACAGAGCTTAAAAATATTGATGAAAATATATCACCAGAAGTAGAAAAAAAGGCATTGTTACAGATATTAGATACGTCTAAAGCAATTAGGACTAGTACTGGAGATGCTAAGTCTAGATTGAAGAATATAAAAAAAGCTATTGATAAGATTAGCGAAATAGAAATCCCTAAACCTTCAATTGACAACTCACTACAAAGCCATGATGAGATAAAAAAGCTTCAGCAAATTTTTGATAAACAAGCAGATGTAATTGAAAATCAAAGAGATTTGTTAAGGCAGGAAAGTAGGACAATTTCTAAAATTATAGATAGGTTAGATAATATAGATAATAATCTTGATAAATTAATTGATAGAACTAATAAAGATATTGATAAATTAAATAGTGGAGATAAAATATTGGACACGCAGGATCTTACAGATACTAGAAAGGTATTAGATGATTTGCATAATTTAGTTTCTGATATAACAGATAATTATGATTCGGAAATTGTACCAACAATTAATAAGGGATTTGACTCAATGAGCGAGATAATTGATACTGGGTTAAACTTATCGGCTCAAGGAAAAAGAACTTTACCAGATGTTCAAGAGATGTTGAATACTTTCAAAAATACAGCAGATTTATCTAATGATGAATTAAAAAAATTAAAAGAAAAGTTTCCAGATATAAGAGATAATGTACATGAACTTGCACAGAGACTAAAGAAAATAGATAACAAGAAAGATATTGATGAATTATTAGATATGATAACAAATGATTGGAACGCTCAAAGTGATTTTCTATCTAGCCCTGTAGAAATTCAGGATAATAGATTATTTCCATGGCCTAATTATGGATCTACAGTAACACCATTTTATACAGTTCTTTGCTTATGGATTGGTGGATATGTATTATCAGTCCTAATTGGAACAGAGTCACATTCTATAGAAAATGATAAAGAATTAAACAAGTACGAGAAGTATTTTGGTAGATTAACATTATTTTTATTCATAGGAATAGGCCAAGCTTTAGTTGCTAGCTTAGGGGCATTGTTTATACTGCATTCTTATTCAGTCCATCCAGTAATGTTCGTCTTCTATTGTATATTTATAAGTGTTGTATTTAATTGCATAATTTACACAGCTGTTAGTCTTCTTGGGTATGGAGGAATAGTCATAGGTGTGGTATTGCTTGTTATACAGGTTGCTGGAACTAGTGGCAATTTCCCAATAGAAGTTAATCCGGCAGGATATCAAAAGCTATTTCCATTTCTTCCATTTACATATGCAATAAGTGGAGTTAGACAAATTATGGCAGGAGTAATATATTCAATATTATTTAAAGATAGCATTATATTATTAATGTTTATGATAGTATCAATTATTATTGGAGTTTTGGCTAAAGAACCGATAAATGCAAAAAGAATAAATATTGTTGAAAAATTAAAAGAAAGTTCAATAATGAGTAGTTAAAATAATCTATAGTGCAATATTAGGGGAATTAATTATGAAGAATATATTTAGGATATATAAAAGAGATATCAATAAAATACGTACTAATTGGGTAGCAAGACTTATGATTATAGTAATGATAATTATTCCATCTATGTACTCATTGATAAATATAAAGGCTTCATGGGACCCTTATTCCAATACAGCTGGAATTAAGATTGCTATTATTAATGAGGATAAAGGTACTGTATTTAAGGACAAGAATATGAATTTAGGAGAAGATTTAGTTGATAAACTTAAGGAAAATGACAAATTAGGATGGGTTTTTACAGATAAGGAAAATGCGGAGCAAGGTTTGCTGCTAGAAAAGTATTATGCAACAATTGAAATTCCAGAAAACTTTTCTGAAGACATTACAACATTGTTGGAAAAAAATATTAATAAGCCAAAGTTAATATATACAGTAAATGAAAAGAAAAATGCGATTGCTCCTAAAATGACAGATTCAGGTATAAAAACAGTAAAAAATGAGTTAGATGAAAATGTAATTAAGACAGTCTCAGGAATATTGTTTAGGATATTTAATGAAAGAGGAGTTGATATACAAGACAATAGACCTAAGCTTAGAAAAATAGTTGATAACATATATGAGTTAGATGATAATGTGTCAGAAATAGAAACACTTTTAGATGATGCAAGTAATGGAACAGTTGATTTGAAAAATGTGTTAACTAAAACTAATGATATGCTTCCAACAATATCTAATGCTATTGATTCATCAAGTGATTTTTTAAATAATAGTAAATCAGTTTTAGATGATACTCAAGGAAAACTATCAGATATTTCTCCAACAGTAAAGCAGGACTTAATAAAATCAGAAAATGTACTTGATAATTCAAGTGTAGAACTTAAAAATCTAGATGAGAATGTATTACCAGAAGTATCTAAAAAGGTGTTATTAAATATAAGGGATTCTGCTATTGCGACAGAGGAAACAATTAATAATATTAAATATAAACTTAGAAATATAAAGAAACTTATTGATAAATTAAGCGATATAGAAATCAAAATACCTTCATTTGGTGATAATGTTCCCAATGTTGATTCTATAAAATTAATAACAGACAAACTAGATAAACAATTAAATTCAGTAAAAAATATGCAAGATGATTTAAAAGATATAAGTGAAATAATTTCAGATAATATTGATAAGCTAGATACCATTGAAGATAAATTACAAATAATAGCTGATAAATCGGATGAAGAAGTTAAGAAAATAGATAATGAGGGATTAAATGTTCAAACACTTAAGGATATTATAAAAGTTGTAGATGAAGTACATAGTTTGGTGGCAAATATTACAGACAACTATGATTCAGAAATTGTCTCAGGAGTAGAAAAAAGTATTAATTCAACTAGAAACGTTTTAGATGATAGCTTATCTATTATTGAAGAAGGTAGAAATACATTACCAGAAGTAGAAAAATTGCTAAGTGTTTCACAGGATGCTACCAATTTAACTAATGATGAATTAACTAGTTTAAAAAATAAATTACCAGATGCTAAAAATAAGATTCATGAATTGGCGGATAAAATCAAGGATATGGATGAAGAAGATAAAATTGATGAATTATTGGACATGATGACAAGTAATTGGGAAAATCAAAGTGACTTTGTAGCAAGCCCAGTTGAAATAGAAGATAATAGATTATTTCCATGGCCTAATTACGGTACAGCTACGACTCCATTTTATACCGTACTTTGTTTATGGGTTGGGGGATTGCTGGCTTCTGCTTTATTATCGCTGGAAGCACCTAAATTTGATGATGGAACAGAGATTAAACCATATGAAATGTATTTAGGAAAACTATTACTATTTTTGACAGTTGGAGTATGCCAAGCATTAGTTGCAAGTATAGGTAGCATAATCATGCTAAATGTTTATGCAGTTCATCCTATAATGTATATCTTTTATAGTATATTTGTAAGTATTATATTTGTAATTGTTATATATACTGCAGCAAGTATACTAGACGATGTAGGGAAAGCAGCAATTGTTATAATATTAGTACTTCAGATGGCGGGAGCAAGTGGTAATTTTCCGATTGAAGTTGCACCAGTATTTTTTCAAAAATTGTTTCCTTTTTTACCTTTCACATATGCAATTAGTGGTATGAGGCAGATTATGGCGGGAATAGTGTATTCAATATTGATTAAAGATATAGTAGTTTTGTCTATATATATGTTTGGTTCATTAATTGCTGGAATATTATTAAAAGGATTTATGAACAGTATTACAGTTAATTTTATGGAGAAGTTAAAGAAGAGTGGAATATTGAGACATTAATAGTTGTTAAAATAAAATTATTATTAATTGGAATAAATAGTCAACACAACTGATTGCTGGCTATTTTTTTCTGTAAAAAATTAATTGTATACATTTATTTATAAAAGTAAGGTGGCATAATAGAAGAAAATGATATAATAAGGTTATAGTTTCATAAAATAGGGGGAAAAATGGAAAAGTATAAAAGACAATCAAATGATTTTGTTATGAGTAAATCTATAATCATATATATTTGAGCAAATTTCATATTTGCTAAATAGCTAATTTTCTAGTTTTAAGTTATTTAAAAAAGGAAAATCAC
>NZ_JBJIAB010000066.1:0-14916 GCF_045310795.1 Candidatus Clostridium helianthi | reverse complement strand
ATTTTTAATACAGCCATTTTATTTTTCTAATTTTAATTATATAAATGTCTCTTATAAATATCATCCCAAAATACTTTTATAATATTTTGAGATGATATATTAAATATTAATTTACCTAAGACATCTTAAAAGAAATTACTTAAAATTAACACGCCAATCAAACCAATTATTGATAATATACATGTATATGTGGTTCTAACTTTAATTGCCTGACCTACTGGTATGTTAAAATATTCTTTAAACATCCAGAAACCTGGGTCATTTACATGTGATGCGAAAATACTACCACATGATGTAGCTAAAACCATTAATTCCGGACTAACCCCTGAAGTTGCAACCATAGGTAAAATTATACCTGATGCTGTAGTTATAGCTACTGTTGCTGAACCAACTGCAGTTCTTACAGCTGCTGCAATAAGCCAAGCTAATATTATAGGCGAAATATTTAAACCACTTGTTAATTGGTTAACTGCATTACTTATACCTGCATCAACAATTACTTGCTTAAAAGCACCACCAGCACCAATTACACATATTATCATAGCAACAGCTTTTACTGATCCACCTAAGCTCTTCATTACTTCTTCCAATTTTCTTCCACGAGCAACACCAAGAGTATAACTGGCAATTAAAACAGAAATTAACAATGCAATTGGGGCATCACCAATAAAATTAATAACTTTTGCCGCAAATAATTTTTGATCTATAAAAAGTTCACCAAATGTAGCAAGAGCTATAAGAATTACAGGTACTAATGCAGCAAATAAGCTGTTTGCAAAACTAGGTAATTCCTCGTCCTTAAATGACTTAATAGATACTAAACCTTCTGGCATTGAAGCGTTAGTATTTAACACCCATTTTGTCCTACTATACCAGATTCCTACAATTAACGCAGCTGGAATAGCAATTATAAGTCCTATAAGTAATGTTCTACCCATACTTGCTCCATAAGTAACAACAACTGCTGCTGGCCCTGGATGAGGTGGTAAAAAGCTATGTGTTGTTGATAATCCAATAACTACTGGTAAACCAACATACATTAGCGGCATTCCAATTTCGGCAACAATAGTGAAAACGATTGGAATTAATACAATAAATCCTGCTTCAAAAAACATTGTAATACCAACAATAAGTGCAGTTAATAACATTGCCCATTGGACATTCTTTTTCCCAAACTTATTTATAAGTGTCATAGCAATACGATGTGCAGCTCCTGAGTCAGATAGTAACTTACCAAGCATTGCTCCAAAAGCAAGAATAAGTATTAAACTCTTTAACTGACCTCCGATTCCATTATACATTGATGCTGTAACTTTTTCTAAAGGCATTCCTAACATAAGTCCGACAATTAACGAAACCAATATCAATGAAATAAATCCATCAATTTTAAGTCCCATCATTAATACTAATAATATTAATACACCAAAAGCAACTGTAACTAGTGCCATATTCATCTCTCCCTTAACTTAATTTAATTCATTTCGATCCGTAGTTTTCAAAAAAGTAAGAAAATTTCTAAATTATAAAATATTTAGTCTGATAATTTAATAATTCACATCCTTTCCTTTTTACACTTTAAAGACAACGCATTACACCCCTGGTAATCGTTTTCCTAAGATGCATACTTCTGTAGATTTCAGAAATTAATAACTATCTTCTGAAAATTAACTTTTTTTAAAATAACTTACTCTTAGATTATCATATTTTTAACGCTATTATTCAATGTTAAATTGCACTATTTCCAATCGTTTTCATCTCGTTTTTTTCATTCATGTGCCCAATACTCTTTTATATCAACAACTCTTTTCTTTCAAAATCAAATTCTAAGAAGCACTTTATCATAAATATAAGGCACATGAAAGAAAATCTGCTCTTGCTGTAATCCAAGCAAGAGCAGACTAATTTTTTAGCTATATATTAAATATTATTATCTTTAACAGCACTATCTATCTCGAAATTAATTATCGAACTATATAACCAAAATAAATCAATATATTTCCTAGGATTTCTGTTAGTTAACTTATAAATTTTATCCAATCGATAACTCAATGTATTTCTATGTATATATAACCTGCTTGCTACATTATTTAACTCGCCATTCTCTTCTATAAGTACCTTTAGCGTTTCCCTCAGCACTTTACTCTTGTCATTTATTGAAATCAATTTATAGGTTTCTTCTAATTCATTAACTTTCCACTTCGCATTACTTTGAGAGAATAGCATATCATATTTCAATGATTCAAATATATAAATATGATCTTTAGGGTGCATTTTCTTTCCAAATTCAAGTGTTTCTTTGGCTATATCAAAAGACTTATATATTTCTAATAATTTATTGTATACTTTTCCAGTTGATATATACGTATCTATGCTCACTTCAGATTTAATTCTTAAAGCAACTTTACTTAAATTTTTTTCGTAATCTTCATTCTTGTTATTATAATGTAGGCACTTATGTAATAATACAATAGTATTTGAATTAATTACAACTGCTAGTGATTCCTTAAATGTTCCCTCTAATATTCTTATTATGCTACTAGACATCTCTAAATCATTCTTAGTAGATAAATTTTTTAAATCTAACTCAATAATAAAAATAATCATAGGATGCTCATATGTTAATTTAAACTTTTTAATATATTCATCCAGTAGAATAACAGAATTAGGTTTATTATAAATAAGTGCAAGCATCATCTCCTCTTTCATTCTATTAGTCCATTCCAGTTCTTTCATAACATGTTCTTGTTCTATCATCATTTCTGCTGTCATTTTAATTAATTTTCCATATCCCAAAACATCTTTAGGATTTCCTGTAATTCCTATTACTCCAACAACTCTATTTTGGAATTCTATAACCATATTAATACCTGGGTGAACCCCATGTAATTCCTTACTTTCATTTTCACTAACATTAAATTCCGATTCTCTTTTTAGAGCAATTATTGCCCCTTCATGGATAGTTCCAATTCTATCTGTATCTCCAGATGCTATTATAACGCCACTTTCATCCATTATATTAATATTATAGTTAACAACGCTCATGGTTCTTTCAACAATTCTTTTAGCTAATTCCTTACTTAAGAGTTCCATAAATTACCTCCTTATTTACACTGTGTGAATAAACATGGAAAAAATGTTATTGTATTATAACATTTATTTTTTATTTTAATATTCTCATAATTAGATAACTTATGTCCGGTTTAATATTCTCTCATTCATAAATTTTTTTCCACAAAGATAGAATGAATCAAAGTAATGTCCATGCTTTATTCAGCACTCTTTTTGAGTTTGCAATAATGATTTCTGAGTCCTCATTTTCCCAAGGTTTAACTTCAAATGATATTATATAAGGATTCTCTTCATTAAAAAACCCTTCATTTTTCATAACTTCAAGAAAATCTTTTACCTCTTTTACATCATTAACCCCATTTGGAAAGCCAAAACGTGGATGAGTATCTCCATATGCTGTTGCTCCACTTTTCATAACACAATTTCCAATATGAAAATGTGTTATATATGGCTTCATAGTTTGAATAGCGAATTTTGATGATTCATATGTTTGAGGTAAATGAGATAAATCTACAAGTAGCCCAAAATTATCTACATGCTTTCTCATATCATTTGCAAATTCAGCTGCATACGTAGCTGGGCCTATTAATGATTTTTTATCAAAATCATAATCAAAAACCTCAAGGGTAATTGACATATTCTTAGTTTTTGCATATTCACATAAATTTTTAGTTGTTTTCAATAATTGAATATATGCATCATCTTTTTTATTCTCATCATATTTTCCCGATAAAAATGATACACTTGCAGCTCCTAAATAATGTGCTTCATCAATGGATTCAATTAAAATATTCTCAGCTTTTTTTCTTTCCTCTTCATCTAAATGATTTGGATTTAACTTTGCACCTAATAATCTAGGCTGAGCGCCATATGCAATTGTCATATGGCTTTGTTCTAATAACATCTTTACTTCCTTTCTTATTTTTTCATCTGTAATATGCGTAATTTCTATAGCATTAAAATAATCATCAATTAAAACTTTTTTAATTGACTCAACAATATTATCTTGTTTTTCAAACTTCGTAGCTTCTGGGTAAGCCATAAAATGTATTAAACCAACATTCAGATATTTATTAATTGATTCATTCATAATTATATCCATTCCTTTCTTAAATTAAAGTAAGCTCGTCTTAATAGTTAATTTTCAATTGTTCAAAACTTAATCATTCAGCTATTAATTGTAAATAGCTATATAAAAATAATGCTAGATGGAATCTCTTTATCTTTAAATCAAAATATTCCATCTAACATCTATTATACATATCTTTTCGTTCTCATAACAACTTAACTTATTATATTTCTTTATAAATTATTCTAACACTTTAATATTTTTTTATTTTTTCAGTATATTAATTTTAACGTATTCTTATCTGACTTATCACTCCCTTGCACTTATAATAAATATATTTCACTGTCTACGCCTACAATAACATTGTAATAGTTTTCACATATTATTTCATCATTCATTTATCCAAACATATTTCTTCTTTTTTGTATAGTTGCACATATTTAAAATATGTAATTGAATGATAAAATTTGTCTATCCCATCTTTTCTTTTAGCTATTGCTTTCTTAATTCTGAATCCTCCTGAATTGTCTTAAATTTATTTGTTAATTTTTCAAGATTATCTACCATATCATTAAAGCTATGCACTGATGCTGTCATTTCTTCAATCGAAGCTACTTGCTCTTCTGTTGCAGCAGATATAGACTGTGTTTGACTGGATACTTTTTCAGATAGTTCAACTACAGACTCCAAATTAATGAATAACTCTTTGCTGCTATTATTCATATTACCTATTGATTGACTTACTTCATTCATATTTGTTGAAATTTCCTGTATAGTCCTAAATATCAGCTCAAAATAGCTGTTAGCCTCGCCAATTATCTTTGAACCAGCATCTACTTCATATATACCTTTATTCATCATTAAAGTTACATTTTCAGTTTCATTTTGTATACCATTGATGATATTATTTACTTGATTAGCAGCCTCTCCAGATTGCTCCGCCAATTTACGAACCTCATCAGCTACAACTGCAAAGCCTTTTCCTTGTTCTCCAGCACGTGCCGCTTCTATAGCTGCATTTAATGCTAACAAATTTGTTTGATCAGATATTCCTTTTATTACTTCCGTAATTTTACCTATTGATTTTGAGTGTTCTCCCAATTTACCTATAACCTTAGCAGTATCATTAACTGATTGTTGTATATTTCTCATGCTTGAGTTCACTTCATTTAGTGCCTCAGTACCCCTTCCAGAATAGTCTGATGCAATATTAACAGCGGAAGAAACTATATTAGACTTATCGCCAATATCATTTACCGCATCATTTAAAATCTCCATACCAAGGCTTATTTTATCTATTTTAGAGCTTAACTGAAAAGTTCCTTCTGCAATCATATTTGTATCTTCTGCAGTGCTCGTAGCCGTATTTGCTTGTTGCTCACAAACTTGTATCATCTCCCTTGAGTATTCTGAAACCTTTACTGAGTGCCCTTTAATATTATTTATAACTTCTTGAAGATTATAAATCATCCTTTCAAAGGACTTTCCTAAACTTCCTAACTCATCTTTTGATTTAATATTAAAATTATTAATGGTTAAATCTCCTTCAGATATCTTATTTGCGGCAGATAAAAGTAATTGAATTGGCTTTGTAGCACGCCCTGAAAGTATAAAAGTAATTCCGCAAGTTATAAATAATATTAATAATCCTATTAATGATATATTAATTGAATTTTTTATACTTTGCTGTACTGCAATTTTCTTTGGAATCTCTGCACATATTAACCATCCCGTCTTTTTATCTTGCATATAACTTATGATCATCTCTTGTCCATCTTTAGTAACTATTTCTGAACCGGTTTTTCCAGATAATCCATTACTTACAAAACTAAAACCATTTAAATCTTCGCGCTCTTCCAAGTTACTCATATTTTGTGTAGGATGAGCTAATACTTTTCCATCCTTATCTAAAATATATACTGTTACACCATCGCTTGAAAGTTCCTTAACATAGCTATTTAGCATATTAACTTCAAAAACCCCTTGTAATACCCCTATTACATCTCCACCATCTACATTTCGTACTGGTGAAGCAATAATAACTTGAAGCGTTCCTGCTGTCTTGCTTAAAATAACATCTGATACAACTTCTTCATTCCCCTTAGCGGCCAATTGAAAATAGTCTCGGTCATATATATTAGTCAGCGCTGAATCATTTGATTTAACTAATTGCTGTCCATTTGCATCCATAAAAGTTAATCCATAAAGATCGGGATATACTTTTATTGCCTCAGAAATAACCGGCTTAATTTTCTCCACATCATGACTACGAATAATCGGATTCCTTGCTAACACCTGTACTCCTGATAAATTTCTATCAACTAAATTTTGTATTTTTTCTTTAACGATTTCAGTCCTTTTTAAATTCTCTGACATTATACTTTCAATTGCTGCATTATTTGAAAAATACAAGTTAAGTAATGCAAAAATTATAATTGGCAAAGAACTTGTTATCAAAAGCAATAATGTCAATTTTTTTTTGATGCTCATGAATATGTACCCCCTATATATGATCTCCATTGGTTTTTAATAGCTATTTCTTTTATTGGTATTAAAATTTTTAATCGGATTAGTTCACATCTTTAACAAGCTATTTTTTACTTAAGGCATATGAAAGAAAATAACGAGTCCAAAATTCCATGATTATTTTTCATCAGGCGAAAAAGTAGATTGGGCTCATAGCTTGCCTATTAGTGCAATCTGCTGATGAAGCATGATTGGAAATGGGCACTTATGAAAAGAGCAGCTATGCTGCAATATGGAACTTTTATTGGCAGATGGACTTGTTATTTTTTTGATTATGCCTAATATAACCCTATCAATTTCCACCACAGCATTCCAATGCCGTACCAAATTATAACATGAAATATTGATACAATAAAGCCTACCTTCCACCATTTTTTCTGATCAATATACCCTGTTGCAAAAAACACGCTTCCATGTGCAACAGCATAATGAGTTAATCCTGAACTTAAAGCTGACATATTAGTAAGCAATATAATTGATATTATTGGTGGAACACCAACGCTTATTAATATGGCTAAAAAAGCTGAAAACAACGCAGTAAAATGAACAGTATTACTAGCAAATAAATAATGAGAATAATACATTGCTACTGCAACTAAAAATAATGCAATCCACCATGAAACTCCAGAAATATTTTGTTTAACCAAGCCACTTATCCAATCAACAATACCAAATTTATTTAATTGACCTGACATCATCATAAAAGATCCCTGCCAAATTAATAAATCCCAAATCTCCTTTTTCCCCGTAAACTGCTTCCAAGATACGATTCCTGTAGAAATAGCTACAACTAAGCCTAAAACAGCTACAGTTGTAGAATCTATGTTTAGCTTACTTCCAAACATCCACAGCAACAACACAGTAATAAATAATACTGTCATTATTTTTTCCGATTTTTTAATTCTTCCTAGTTCTTTTAACTTTTCATCCATTATTTTTCTTACATTATCCACTTTCTTGATTTCTGGTGGACAAATAAAGAAGATAATTAAAGGAATAATAATAAATCCAACCAAACAAGGTCCTAATCCTACTAAGAACCATGTTTGTAATGATATATTTCCATCAACACCTAATCCCTTTGCCATAGTAATAGCGAGAAAATTTACTGCTGAAGCTGTCATAAAAAATGACGATGATATAAAATTACTATGTAAAGCAGTTAGTAACAAGAATTCTCCTGCCTTTCCTTGAGTTCCATCCTCAACCTTCGAGCCATATCCCTCTGCTAAAGATTTAGCAATAGGTAAAACTATACCTGCCGATCTCGATGTTGCACTGGGAACAAATGCGCCTAGCAGAATTTCACATAAAACTAATGCATAACCAGCTCCTATAGTTCTCTTTCCAATTACTTTAATAATGTTATACGCTATTCTTTGACCTAACCCTGTATTAGTTATTCCCATTGAAAGACAATCTGCACATACTATAAGCCAAATAAGGCTCTCACTATAAGATGAAAATGCAGTTTGAACTGTAATTATGTGAGTAAATGTCAGTACAAAAATTCCAATAAAAGCTGCTAACCCTACTGATGTAGCTCCTATAGCACAAGATACTATAATAGACATAAATACCGCTAGAAGATACCACCCGTTTTGAGGTATCTCAGCAGGTTTAGGTAAAAAACAAATTGCAACTCCAACCATAATTGATACAATTAATGGAATTACTTTCACATTAGGTGTAAGTTTAACCTCATTTTCATTTACATTTGTATTTTGTACTACCATACTCAATCCCCCGTTTTAATTGATTCACAAATAAAATCCAGTACAATTTTACACAATTAAAAATAATGCAGAAGAACTAGCTGATACACAATATATCAGCTAGAACTTCCATAAATCATTTATAATAAAATTTACTTAACAATTTTATTATCATATTTTTTAACAATCATCTCAATATTCATAAGCACAATTTAATATCGTTTTCAATATACATTTTTTGTTTATATGCACATATTAATAAGTCAATCTTACAACGAGGTAAATAAACATTATTCATAATCATTCTTTTTTATTGTGTCATATTCTGCTAATTTTTTTATTTGCCCTAGCTTTCTCTTCAAATTATTCTGCTCTGAAAGAACTGCGTGATTATATATCTACTAAATATATTTAGTTTTTACTTCAAATGTTTATTAAAAAAGTAGCAAATATTTTCTTTCGTAGAGTCCTGCCAAAATTCATCTGAACCATGACCTGCACCCTTAAGAATATAAAGGTCACATTCCTTGCCCGCTGCAGCCATATTATCATGCATTAAAAAACTTTGACTGTAGGGTACAAGAGGGTCAGAATCACCATGCATAATGAGCATAGGTGCTGATTTTTCATTTACATGAAAAGCTGGGCTTGCTTCACGTGTTAACTCTGGCTTTGTTTCTTCACTTCCTCCGAGAAGAGCACTGCATGAGATTCTTCAACGCTCTTCCATCTGGAACCTGGTTGAAAAGGTTCATATTCAGCAACCGAATATGAACCTTTTTTCTGTTTTCTTTTTTCCTCAATAATAAAAATCTGCATTACAATTAGGAAATTCTCTTTCTTTTTACTATGTTTCCTAACATAAAATCATTTCTATTTTATTGACTCGCCTTCATTGCTAGATTGTCCACTCGCTTTATTGCACGAATTACCATATCCGCACTAACTGTAAATGGCATACATGACATTGCCTTAGAAACCGCAGAAGCTTCAGCTCCAATTTTAATTTCATCCTCAGAAAGCTCTGCCAGCTGATTTAAAGTAGTTGGAATTCCACAATCTAAAGCAAGTTCTATTTCTTCTAAGATTTCCACATCAGAACGTTCTTCCAATGCTAATAAGCATAAATTTCCATACCCGACAATTAATCCATGTGCTACTGTATGCATAACTGGTATTTTAGTAAATCCATTATAAATACCATGAGCTGCCGCATTTCTAATTTCTTCTCCTCCAAAAATAGATGATAAACCTGCAATAACAATAATAGCATCAACTGTGGCTTCGAACCCATCATTCATTTTCTTAGTTTCTACTGCCATACGAGCATCTTTTCCAAATTTCTTGATTATGTTATAACAGATTTCCCCATTGCTTACAGCTGAAATGGTTGAGCTGGTAGTTGATATACCTTTGGCTGCTGCTCGAAGTTCATACATTTTTGCTAATGTATCACCTATTCCTGCAATTAACCATTTTGATGGTGCATTTAAAATAATATCACTATCTATAATTACTGATGTTGGACATACATCATAAAACATGTTTTCTACGAATTCACCTTTCTCATTATAAAGCACAGTTAAAGGTGTTACTGCCGCACATGTAGCTGCAATAGTTGGTATAGTGATAACTGGTAATTTTGTGAATACTCCAATCGCCTTACCAGTATCCATCGCCTTACCGCCACCTACGGCAAGAATGATATCTGCTTTATGACATTCAACTTTTTTGACTAAATTATCAATATTATTCTTTGAACACTCTCCGCCATACCACTCTATACCTACAATTTCCACATTAGCTTTTTTTAAACTAATAGTTATCCTTTCTTCAGCAATTTCTAATGCGGTTTTACCTCCAATAACCAACACTCTTCTTCCATACTTCTTACAAATATCTCCTGCTTGATCAATTGCACCTATTCCTCTTACTACTTGATCTGGAAAAGGTAAAATGTTTATTGACATAATAAAAATTCCTCCTTTTTTAAATTCTCTAATTTCTTAATAATTAGATATTAGAACCTTCTACTACATTTTTAGTAGCAATTACATCGCTATCTAAGCTGAGTACATTTTTTATAACTACTTGACTAATTGTAACTGGTGCTTTTAATTTTATCTTTTTTATTTCATTCATCACATCAAATATGCGTTCTTTAGGTATAGATTTTGTTAATCTAACGCTTACTAATGGCAAGATACCACCCTCAACAGAAACTGAAGTTGCAATATTTCTTTTTGGATTTATCAACTCTTGTTCTACATACTCTTTACCTCTTGAACAAGTTGCTCCTTCAATTTCTAAAATAGTTGTACCTTCTATTTTTGCTTCAATTTCACATCCATTTGGACATATAATACAAGTGTATTCTTTTATCATCTTACCACCACCTTTATATCATCTGGGGATTTAAATTTAGCTCCTTCAAGCTTAATTTGAATCATTTCGGCTGGAATTGCTTTTTTTAGTTTTACAGTTTTTATCACTTCGTCATTTTGTATAACATGAATTTCACAATTTTTGAAAGGCTTTCTTACACGCATTGAGAGCTTAAAGTCTTTAGCGCCACTAATTTTTTGTGGAATTGTATGATTTATATTTGAATCAGTGGTTATATTTATGCAGCATTCTGAAAGCTTACCTTTATTAACGTAATCGGCCACAGACTCTGAAAGTGCTTCTGCCTCAATAGAAACGAAATCGACTAAATCATGCACCTGAAGTACATTACCTGCAGCAAAGATTCCTTCTACATTAGTTTGATAATTTTCATCTACAATAGCTCCCTTTGTTCTATTATCAAGTTCTACACCAGCAGATAAGGATAATTCATTTTCAGGAATTAATCCAACGGATAAAATCAACGTGTCACAAGCATAGTCTTTCTCAGTTCCAGGTATAGGTCTAAAATTCTCATCAACCTTGCTTACAGTAATCCCCTCAAGTCTAGAATGCCCTTTAATCTTGGTAATAGTATGGCTTAGGTACAATGGAATATTATAATCATTTAGACATTGTTCAATATTTCTTGGAAGCCCACTTGGGTAAGGTTGGATTTCGAAAACAGCCTTTACTTTTGCACCTTCTAAAGTCATTCTACGTGCCATTATCATTCCAATATCTCCAGAACCTAGAATTATAACTTCCTTACCAACCATAGTATTGTGAAGATTTATATAGGCTTGTGCTACACCAGCGTTATATACTCCAGAAGGTCTTGTACCAGGTATGCTTATGGCTCCTCTAGTTCTTTCTCTACATCCCATGGTTAATACTACAGCCTTTGCTTCATATTCAAGAAGTCCACTTTTTGAAGCAGCAATAACTTTTTTTTCTGATGTAATATCAATAACTGTCGCATCAGTAATAGTTTCAATACCAAGTTTTTCAACTTCATCTATAAATCTCTGAGAATATTCAGGACCTGATAATGCTTCCTTGAATCTAGCAAGTCCAAATCCATCATGAATACATTGTCTAAGAATTCCGCCAAGTTGTTTTTCTCTTTCAAGTATTACGATATCAGAAATCCCTTTTTTCCTAAGCTGCACTGCTGCTGCTAATCCAGCTGATCCACCACCAATTATTACAACATCTTTCTTAATTACTGTCATTAGTCTCTCACCTTCCCTTCAAACATATAAGAACCTACTCGTGAATACATTACATCTTCTTTATTTTTATTCTTTTCTTCATTAATAATTTCAGTAATTCTTGTTTCACAGTAACCGCCTTGACATCTTCCCATAGTTACTCTTGTTCTATTTTTAATACCTGTTACGGTTTCAACTCCTAAACAATTATGAACTGCTTCTAATATTTCACCTTTTGTAATACATTCGCATCTGCAAATTATTTCTCCATAGTTGGAGTCTTTTTCTATAAGCTCTTTCTTAACTTCATTACTCTGTTCCGAAAAATTTAATATCCCTTTTCTTCTTGGATTGAATTTCTCATTAGGAATTAGTTCTTCTTTTTCCTTAAACAGAGCAACTGTTCTTCTGGCAATAGGTAGAGCACCTGTTAATCCTGGCGACTCTATACCTACTAGGTTAATAACATTCGGAACTTCATTTCTTCTTTCTATGACAAAATCTAAAGTTTGTCTTGTTCCTTTAACTATAAGCTTAGGTCGTATTCCAGAAAAGCTTCTAATTATATCCTCTTTCTTAAAAGGTTTAAACATCTTCATACCATCTTTAATTAAATCATCTAGTACAGGCTGCGTTACTCCATAGTCCTCAAAATCTTCAATAAATTCAGAGCTTGGACCAATTAATACATTTCCATCTACAGTTGGAGTTGCATGAGTAGCGAAACCACCTTTCTCATCTGGTGCTGGATATACAGGCATGCTTATATGCTTTCCAGCTTTCTTGTCTAAAAGAAAATATTCACCTTTAAAACCGCCAAGTGTATAACCATCTATACCTAACATATTTGATATAACTACTGAATTTAAACCAGCTGAATTTACTACCCATCTTGTTTCATAGGTATCTTTAACTGTTTTTACTTTATATATTCCATTTTCACGCTTAATATCTATTACTTCGTTGTTAAAATAAAAGTTCACACCATTTTGCTTAGCATTCTCAGCAAGAGCAACTGTATAAGTGAAAGGATTTAATATTCCAGAAGACGGGGCAAGCATTGCAAACTCTCCACCAGCACTTGAATCTAATTCTTGAAGTCTTTTTTTATCTATTATTTCAAGACCTTTAACGCCATTTGCTTCTCCTAAAGCTTTATATTTTAATAAACTTTCCATATCTTTATCTGTAAAACCAATTACTAATTTTCCAGTTCTTTTAAAAGGAACATCTAATTCCTCTGATACTTTTTCAAATTCAGCATTACCTTCCACAGCACACTGAGCTCTTAAAGATCCCGTTTTATAGGTAAAACCTGCATGCAATACACCTGAATTTCTTCCGCTAGTTTCACAACATACGTCTAATTCTTTTTCTAAGACACCAATTTTAAGTTTATATCTTGAAAATTCTCTTGCAATAGCACTTCCAACTACGCCTGAACCAACAATTAATACATCATATGTTTGTTTCAATTTGCAAACACCTCCATATAGATTTATAGTATAGTATACATGTAGAACTTACTGTGTATAATAAATATTTTGCTTATTAATACGTTTTCAAACAACTATAGTATCACATTTTTTTTAAATCTTTGCTTGGATTTTTTTGATTGAAATATTGCAAATCTTGCAGTAACATTAAATTATATAATTTAAGACACATTAAGAAAAATAACAAGTTCATTTGTCAGACTATTTTGATGTGCCTAAGGAGGAAGTTTCGCATGGATTATACAAAATTATTTCTACATGATGATAAAAGCTATAATTTAAAACATAGTATATTCAATTCATCTACTGACATTTTTCCTCATGCACATAATTCTTACGAAATTATACACTTTGTAAATTTTTCAGGAACTTATTCTGTTGAGGGGCATATTTATGAAATTGGTAAAAATGATATTCTTATTACAAATCCTAACGAAATACATAGAGCACTTTTACCACCAGACACAATATTTGAGAATCAACAATTACAACTAAAAGAGGCCTATCTTGCCGAATTTATTTTTGATGACTATAATCCATTTAAAGCATTAAGACATAGAGAGCTTGGGTGTCAAAATAAGATAGATGCTTCAAAAGTTAAGGAATATGGACTTGATGTATTGTTTGATAAAATAACATATTATCATGAGAATCAATTACCTGAGAGCAAGGTAATGATTAAAGCCCTATCTCTCCAATTATTAACTTATGTTAATAATATTGTTACAATCACACCGGTAAAAAAAGATAATTATACTATCCTTGAAGATATTTTAATATATATAAACAATAACCTTACACAAAAAATTACATTAAAATTTCTTGAGAATAAATTTTTCATAAGTAAATATAATATATCTCGTATTTTTAAACAACAAATAGGATATACCTTTGTTGAATATATAACTACTAAACGTATTCTCTTAGCAAAGGAACTTATTTTAAATGGAATGTATGCTTCTGATGCTGCACTTGAGGCTGGATTTTCTGATTATTCTAATTTTTATAGATGTTTTAAAAAGGCTACAGGTATATCCCCTTACGATTATAAGACTCAATTGAGCAAGAACACAGAAATAAATGTATGAAAAACCAAAACAGAAGTGTATAAATTAGCACACCTGCGAAATTTTAAACTTTCGTAGGTGTGCTAATTTATACTTAATTTGTAATTCATTTTTCCTTTATTATCCTCATATTGATACATCAGTAAAGTATGCACAACTTGGACACACTTATTTTAATACTAATGATAGTATAGGAATTGTGAACAATGAAAAAAATGTGGAGAGAACTACTAATTTGGACCCAAATTGGGCATTTCCATTATACTTTTGAGCTAACATAGCAGTTGACGTTCCTGCTGGCATTGCCCCCATAATTACAATAATAGCCGTTACTAGTGGATCAATATGAAATAATATTAAAACAGCATAAAACAA
>NZ_JBJIAB010000065.1:0-15351 GCF_045310795.1 Candidatus Clostridium helianthi | reverse complement strand
TATCCTTGGAATCTTTGATTCCTAAGAATATTTTCTCGAATAACTATTTGTAAAAATTAGTTATTCAACAACCTATAATTATTAATAATCTTAGTTTTCTCATCTATCGTAAATTCATTCTCTTAATTATACAAGTTTTTCTTTCATACATATGAAGAGCTTTAGACATAATTTTTATTGTTTTATTTTTATTGTATTCTCCTCCCCTACTTACATGTGACTCTTGCCAAAATAGTAATTTTCAAATAGTAAACCTATTAGTGATATAGCCCCAAATAATAAATAAAGTCGTGCATATTAACTACATGCACGACTTTATTTATTAGATTTTGATTAGTATATTTTATAGACTTAAGTCTTCTCTATTAGTTGAAATAACCTTTTTATACTGCAATTGACGTAATTATCAAATAACCACATCTTAAAATCAACTACTATCATTTCTTTGAATTTTATATGATTAATTTATTAAAACTATTAATATAAAATTAACTCATATAATTTTTCGCGTTATCCTTTGTTACTTTTTCAAATGGAACCCATATATGTTTACCATCCTGTGATAAATTTTCCATATTAGATAACTCACCATTTGATCCTAGTTGAATAGCTGCCTGAACAGCATTTTTACTTTGGTCTTTCGCAGACTGATAAACAGTAAATTGTAAACCTCCATCTACAATAGCCTTGCATCCATCTGACGTAGCATCAATTCCCACAATCGGAATTAATGAAGTATCGATTTTATTTTCTTTAAATGAATCCATTACTCCAAGTGCCATTTCATCATTATTAGCAATTACGCAGTCAAATTTTCTACCTGTAGACAGGAATATATTAAACATCTCCTTAGCTTTTGCCCTGCTCCAATCTGCATTATCCTCAAAAACATAATCCGCATCTATTCCTTTTTCCTTGAAAGTTTCTTTTACTGCCTTCGTGCGCCCTTTAGTAGCTGCATGGTTCTTCTCACCTTTTAATAAAACCACTTTAATATTATTTTTATTTTTCAAATAATCTGCAATATATTCAGCTTGATATTGCCCTGCAACCTTTTCATCTGAAGATACATAAATGTACTTATCTTTCTCTAGCAAATCTTCGCTTGGACTACTATTCATAAATACTATCGGAAGATTTCCTGCAGCTTTTTTAAGTTGTAGCCCTGTACTTGAATCCACTGGAGTGCATATTATAGCATTATATCCACCAGAAGCTGCCTCTTTCATATGAGACACTTGCGTTTCTATAGAACCTGCCGCATCTTTAATAACTAAATCCACTTTTTCGCTATCAGCAAAATCTTTTGCACTTGTTGCTAGTATACTACGAAATGTATCTGAAGCATCTGAAATTGATAATAAAATTTTTACGTTTTTCTTTGATGAAGAACTGCTCTTTGAGCTACATCCTGATACCATAACAAATATCAAAATTATAGTTAATAATATAGATATTTTCTTTCTCATACTATATACTTCCCCCTTAAAACTCGTTATGTAATAATCATAAAGTCTAATAGAACAAAATTGCAGGTGACTGTGAAACCTTCTAAATCTGTCTTTTTGATAATTTATTTCTCGCAAGTATCACAATACCCATAGATTTTACTCTAATGTAAATTCCCAGAAAATAAAAAATATCCCTATATTTTAAACATTTGAATCTGTTTGCTAAGTTCATCAGATGTATTTGCTAAAGTTTCTGCATCATTAGCTACTTTTTCACTATTTTTAGTAATATTATTTGATTGATCAACCATGACTTCTGACGTTGCTAAAATTTCCTCTGAACTTGCTGCTTGTTCCTCTGCTATAGCGGCTACAGTTGTTGCAACATCATCTAAATGTCCAACTTTTTCAATCATTTCTTGAATTAGATCATTTGCTGAATTAATTTTATTGAAAATATTATCAAATGTATCAACTGTTCCACTTATTAAATAACTACTTTCATTAATATATTCTGCACTATCATGTGATTGCTTTACAGTATCCGAAACAAGTTTGTTAATTTCATTTACAATAGATGAAATATTTTTAACAGATTGAGAACTTGTATTAGCTAATTTGCCTATTTCACTTGCTACAACAGCGAAGCCTTTTCCTGCTTCTCCAGCCCTAGCTGCCTCTATTGATGCATTAAGCGATAAAAGATTAGTTTGTTCTGCAATGCTTCCAATAACATTTATAATACTAGTTATTTCAATTGAAGATTTCCCAACGTTGCTTATAGCCTGCTCAAGGGATCCTATTGAAGTCCTTATATTTTCCATAGCTACGTTTACTTTTTCCATATCTTTTATGCCTTTTTCTGAGATTTTAATAGTTTCCTTCATTTTATCATTCACATTATTGCCATCATCTCTAGTATTAGAAACGACATTAGCTAAAGTTGTTGTATTCTCAGCTATTTCTCCTACAGAACTTGATAACTGATCTACTGTGAGGTTTAAATTCTGCATAGACTCAGATTGAAGTTTAGATGAATCATATAACTCTGTAGAGATTCTTATACCTCCTTCAGATTGTTCACTCATTTTATTTGATACTATGCTAATATTATTTATCATATTTCTCATTACTGTTATAAACTCTTTTACACTTTTCAGCATAACTGAAATTTCATCATTACCCCTTATTTCCACATCAACTGTAAAATCTCCATTAGTCATAGATACAATTGTGTCTGTAAGTTTTCTAATAGGTTTTATAACTACTTGTACAACTCGCTCCACTAAAACAGCTAAAATAATAATAGAGATAATGCCTATTAAAATCATAAAAGTACGAAGCTTTATAAGTTCTGATAAAATAGATTTTGTAGGTACATATGATACAAGAATCCAATTTGTTCCCTCTACTTCTTTAAAAACAACCCTGTTATTATCTAACTCGCATGAATTGTAATCTTTATTTTCAATTTTTCCTGAAACATCTGTAAAAAATTTATCATTGCTGGAATCAAGTTTAGTGGAAATTAATTCACTATCTCTATTAGCCACTATTGTTTTATCACTACTGTCTATTAAGAAAGCTTCTGCATCATGCATCTCAATCATTGAATTTACAATTATCGATACCTTGTCCAGTGAAAGATCCACAGAAAAAATCTTTATCTTTCCTGATTTATCATTCAATATTGCTGAAGCACTAACGACATTCTTACCAAATTCATTCTTATATGGTGATCCAAATGCCATATTAACACGAGTAAGTCCCTCTTTATACCACACTGAGTTAAGCACATCTTTATCTGATTTATTGGATTTTTCTGCTTTAAATAGCTTTCCACTCTCATCAGCTATGTAAAATCCTTCTTTGTAATTATCACTGTATCCATAATATTTATTTAGTAAGTCTTGTAATTGTTTTTCGCTTAAATTCGCAACCTCTAACGAATCTTTTAAAGTTTTAAATGATGACAAGTTCTCATTTAACAATGATTCAATTTGATCAACCTGCTTTTTACTTGAGGTTTCTAGCAAATCATTAGCTGAGTTAGTTATTATATTTTTAGACTTATTGTAAGAAATAAAAATAAGCAATGAAATTACTATTACTAGCATTGGAATAATGATTCCAAGCAGTTTTGTTTTGATTGAAACCGTATACTTAGTCTCCCCTTTTTTCATAAATATCCCCCTTTTAGGTAGTATAGATTATAATAGCATTATTCCTATATCTATAATACATTTTTTCTTACTCTAAGTATACTTTATTTCTACATTATTCTGTATTTTTCCTTTATTTTTTTAAAATCATCTATTTAAAATGAGTTTTTATAAAAAAAATCACAGATGACAATATCTTCATCTGCAATTCTTAATTGAATAATTTTTATATATTTATAATTTCTCACATAATGTTTTAATTGCATACATTAATAAGAAAGCTAATCCGATTCCAAATGAAACTCCTGTAATTAGCCTTCTAATATTAGTTGATTTCTTAATTTTAAATAATTGTAGTAAACCATCACAAATCATAATTAAAATCAATACTCCACACATCTTTAAACTAATCTTTGCTTTGACTACAAACAAAATCACTGCAATTATATAACCCAAATAAATTCCAGTACACCTTGCACACACTGGAAATTGAAATCCCCTAAAACTGAAACTCCTTTCATACATTTGATGGCAGCCACTAAGTGCACCAGCTTTCATAAGAAGTATCCAGAACTTTGTTTTCTTATCCGTTACATTATTTAAATCTTGCCCCACAATCTGCACACACCCTATACGTATTTGTCTTAGTTTTAGTTTTTCCCATACCGAGCATTCCGCATAGCAATCCAATAGGACCTAAACATATATATCCTAAGCAGCCTTTTCCCGCGCCAAAGCCTTTCGTAGTTTCAGTAATATCACTTACTACTCTGACATTTAAACTCCCACATCTAGGACATCCAACATTTACATTATTCATTCTCTGTATCCCCCATAACAATAAAACTACCATAATTATACTACTGAGAAATATTACATTGCAATAATTCTCCAAATTCTAATTTATTTTACATATTCACGATAAGGCATACGTAAAATTCTATTATCATCAAATTTGTATTTTGTACCTTCTAGAGGATCTTTTCCCTTAACTAAGTTCATGCCTACAGAATATATTGCTTGAGCTTCTGCATTTGCATCTTGAATAACTGTCCCGGTCATAAATCCTTTATCAACTAATTCCATAGCTTCTGGAATTGCATCAATTCCAACTACCAAAACATTTTTATTTTTATCACCTTTATTATATCCATATTTCTGAAGCGCTTTAACAGCTCCTATGGCCATAGCATCATTATTTGCGATAATTGCTTCAACATTATTACCATATCTTAAAAACAAGGAATCAATACTAGCCCTAGCACACTCCTCATCCCAATTACAGTTTTGTATTGCAAGTTCCTGGGTTTTTATTCCCGCATCATTGATTGTTGAAATAGAATACTTTGTCCTATCAATAGTACCAGGATGATCTATCTTTCCCTGAAGCATAATATATTGAAGCATGTTATCTTTATTTTTATCTATAGCTCCCTTATTGGCATTCCATGAATCAACAATTATATTACCTTCTAGAACTCCAGATTGTTCAGTGTCTGTTCCGAGAAAAACAATACTCTTGTAAGGAGTAATAAAGTTTAATATATCTTTATTAGGTGTTCCATCCAAAATTAATGGTATATTATTTTTTTCAATTTTATTAATTACATCACTTATAGTATCCACCTTTGTATCAACCAGATTTATTACAAACAAGTTAAACTGATCATCAATAGCTTCGTAAATACTTTCGTTTTGTATAACCTGATTTCCTTTTCCATCAAAAAAAGTAAACTCAACCTTGCCCTTATTTTCTTTCTGAATCTCCTCTAAGCTCTTTCTAACCTCAATGTTATATTGATCATCTTCTCTAGATTGAAACACAGCTACTTTTACTGGAATTATCGAAGCCCCATTTAAATTAATTGCTAAACTTTTCGAAATACTACCTATTAGCATAATTATTATTACAAATGAAATTGTAGTAAATATAAGTATCTTTTTAAATACACTCATTTCAAGACCCTTCTATACTTAGTTATACTCATAGATTGTCTTTTAATAAGAGTTTTATTCTGCATATAAGAGCATTTTATGCAAGTGAATATTATTTATTTTTTATTCTTCAAAAATACTAAACCAAGCTAATTAATATGTTCAAAAGATTATTCATATATTTTACTGAATTATAAGTTTCTAAGGAATAAAAAATTTAATGACCACAATTTTGTGGTCATTAAATTTCAGCTTTATGATAATTCAAAAGCTCCTGTATATAATTGATAATACTTACCTTTTTCTTTTATTAGATCATCATGATTTCCTCTTTCAATAATTCTACCTTGGTCTAATACCATAATTACATCAGAGTTTTTAATTGTTGAAAGTCTATGAGCAATTACAAAAACTGTTCTTCCTTTCATAAGCTTATCCATTCCTTCTTGAACAATTCTTTCTGTTCTTGTATCTATGCTTGAAGTTGCTTCATCCAAGATTAAAACTGGTGGATCAGCTATTGCTGCTCTAGCAATTGTTAATAACTGCCTTTGACCTTGTGAAAGGCTGCCTCCATCTCCTGTAAGAACTGTATCATAACCATTTGGAAGGTGTCTTATAAACGTATCTGCATTTGCAAGTTTTGCTGCTGCAACTACTTCTTCATCTGTAGCATCTAATTTACCATATCTAATATTATCTGCTACCGTTCCGGTGAAAAGATGTGCATCTTGAAGCACTATTCCAAGAGATCTTCTTAAGTCATCCTTTTTAATCTTATTGATATTAATGCCATCATATCTTATCTTTCCATCTTGAATATCATAGAAGCGGTTTATTAAATTAGTAATAGTGGTTTTACCTGCTCCTGTAGCACCAACAAAGGCTATTTTTTGTCCTTGTTTAGCATATAGCTTTATATTATGCAAAATTATCTTTTCATCATTATATCCAAAGTCCACATCATCAAATACTACTTCACCGAGAAGCTTTGTATACGTAATAGTTCCATCTTCATGAGGATGTTTCCAAGCCCAAATTCCAGTACGCTCTTTGCACTCCTCTAATTCCCCATTTTCATTTTCCTTAGCATTTACCAAGGTAACATATCCTTCATCTGTTTCTTTCTTTTCATCAAGAAGCTTGAATATACGTTCTGCTCCTGCAAGTGCCATAATAACAAAATTGAATTGTTGAGCCATTTGATTAATTGTTTGACTGAAGTTTCTTGTTAATTGCAAAAATGCTGCAAGTCCACCAAGCGTAAATCCACCAAATGCACTAATAGCTAAAACTGATCCAAAGATAGCAACTGCTACATAATTTATATATCCAATGTTACCCATAATAGGCATTAAGACATTAGCATATTTATTTGCATTATTTGCACTATTAAAGAGCATATCATTTAATCTATCAAAGTTAGCTTTTGCTTCTTCTTCATGGCAAAAGACTTTTACAACCTTTTGCCCTTCCATCATTTCTTCTATATATCCATTTACTGCACCTATATCTTTTTGTTGAAGACCAAAATATTTTCCACTCTTTGCACCAATAATTTTAGTAACTCTAAACATCAATAATATAATTATAATTTCAACGCCTGTTAAAGGAATACTTAAATATATCATTGAAGCAAATATACTGACAACAGTTATGATAGCTGATAATAATTGTGGTATTCCTTGGCTTATCATTTGCCTTAAGGCATCTGTATCATTTGTATATAAACTCATCAAATCTCCATGAGCATGTGTATCGAAGAATTTTATTGGTAAATTCTCCATATGAGCAAACATATCGTCTCTTATTCTTTTTAGTGATCCTTGAGAGATTACAATCATTATACGACTATATATATAAGTTGATATAACCCCGACATAATAAATTACTGCCATAGTAATTATCATTTTAAGAAGCGGACCAAAATCTGCTCCTGATTTATTTAAAAGTGGTGTTATATAATCATCGATTAAGTTTCTTAAAAATAACGTTCCAATAACATTAGCAAGAGAACTTATAATGATAGTTACTAGTACCATGAAAAATAAAACCTTATATTCCTTAAGTATATACGCTAATAATCTTTTTAGTATCTTCAAAGAATTTTTATCGGCTTTTACAGGAGCACGTCCGCCACGTCCCATCATTCTAGGAGGTCTATTGCTAGCATTGTCTTTACTCATTGTTGCTCGCCCCTTTCATTTGAGATTCGTAAACTTCACTATATATTTCATTTGATCTTAGTAATTCTTCATGAGTTCCAAATCCATCTATTTTTCCATCATTTAATACAACAATTTTATCTGCATCTTGAACTGAAGAAATACGCTGAGCAATAATTATCTTTGTAGTATTTGGTATTGTTTCTTTAAAGGCTTTCCTGATTAAAGCATCAGTTTTAGTGTCTACCGCACTTGTTGAATCATCTAAAATTAATATTTTAGGTTTCTTAAGTAGCGCTCTTGCAATACATAATCTTTGCTTTTGTCCTCCAGATACATTTGTTCCGCCTTGTTCTATAAAAGTGTCGTACTTATTTGGAAGATTTTCTATAAATTCATCTGCTTGTGCTTGCTTACATGCATCTATTAACTCTTCATCAGAGGCATCTTTATTTCCCCATCTTAAATTCTCTTTTATTGTTCCTGAAAATAAAACATTCTTTTGTAATACCATAGAAACCTCATCTCTAAGTGTTTCTATATCATATTTTCGAACATCAACTCCTCCGACCTCAACACTACCCTTTGTAGCATCATACAATCTTGGAATGAGCTGAACAAGAGTAGTTTTTGAACTTCCTGTTCCGCCTATAATTCCAATAGTCTCACCAGAATTAATTTTCAAATTGATATTTTCTAAAACAAGGTTGTCCTTATTTTTGTTATAGGAAAATCCAACATTATTAAAAGTTATAAATCCATCTTTTACTTCATAAACTGGATTTTCATCATTTGCCAAATCACTTTTTTCATTTAAAACTTCTGTAATTCTTTCAGCTGATGATTTAGACATAATTACCATTACAAATACCATCGAAAGGAACATTAAACTCATTAATATATTAAGAGTATAAGTAAATAAACTCATCAATTCTCCAGTTGACATAGTATTTGAAACAATCATTTTTGCACCAAGCCAAGATAAAAGCAAAATACATGTATAAACTGTAAATTGCATTGCTGGAGCATTAACTATGATTAGTTTTTCAGCTCTTATAAAATATTTGTATAAAGTTTTAGAAGCTTTATAAAACTTGCTTGTTTCATGCTCTTCTCTTACATAAGCCTTTACTGCTCTAATTCCAGTTAAATTTTCTTGTACACTGGCATTCAAATCATCATACTTTTTAAAAACCTCAACAAAATATGGGTGTACTGTAGTCATAATGAAATATAATATAACTCCAAGAAAAACTATAGCCCCTATAAATATCATAGATAATTTTGCATTAATATAAAAGCACATTGTTGTAGCGGATATAAGCATAAATGGTGCCCTTACAGCCATTCTTATTATCATTTGGAATGCATTTTGAACATTTGTTACATCTGTAGTCAGTCTTGTTATTAGTCCAGCTGTAGAATATTTATCTATATTGGAGAAAGAAAAATTTTGTATATTATAATACATTCCCCTTCTCAAATTTCTAGCAAACCCTGATGAAGCTTTAGATGCATGTACACCACCCAAGACTCCAAAAGTAAGAGATAAAAATGATGCTATTATCATTGCGCCACCAACAATACTTACATATTTCACATCACCTTTTCCTACTCCATTGTCAATAATCCATGCCATTAAAAGTGGAATAATTGTTTCCATAACTACTTCTAATGCTACATATAGAGGAGTTAGAATACTATCTCTTTTAAATTCTGCTACAAAACCTGCTAATTTTTTTATCATAATTTTCCTCCTTCTTTGTTAGGTTTCTAACTAATAGCTCAAAAAAAATTGCATTAATCTGCAATTTTCTTAGCCAATCTATCAATTAAAGAAACTAATATATTAAATTCATCCTCATTTAGTTCATCTCTTAAAGATTTTTCAACTCTAAGGATAAACTCATATACATTTCTTTGAATTTCCAAGCCCTTTTCTGTTAATACTATTTTTTTAAGACGTGCATCTTCTGATACACTTATTCTCTTAATATGCCCGTTCTTCTCCATTAATTGAAGTACGCTCGTAACTGAGGAACGTCTAATATCAAGTTCCTCTTCTATGTCTTTCTGAAAAATGTCTTTTTTATCTGATTTATGAGATATGAAGCCAAGAATTCTAGCTTGAACTCCAGTCACACCATATTGTGAAGCTTCCTTATCTATTCTTCTATGCAATCTCCTAGATAACATACTCAATTTTTTCCCAATGTGTACCTCTTTATCCATACTTATGCTCCCATCAATTTGTTAGATTTCTAACATATATTATTTTAGTTTCACTTTTTAAATTTGTCAAGGTAATATAATTTTAGTTTAAAAATAATATTTTTCAACTCTTAGAACTTAGTTTCCTTCTATTTATTATCAATTCTTTATATGATATTTTCTATTTTTATTTGATGAATCAAAATCTCCAATAACAACTTGAAGCCTTTCATTACTGTATTTATACTCCTGCTTTAAATCTATTATTTTTTTGAATATAGAAACTCAATTGCTACATATGTATATTAAATTTACTATCTCTGTAACATACCTAAACCGCAATCATAAAATGAATGAGACAGGCTTTACTGCCATAGCAAAAATACAAGGAGATTCTCAATGTATAATGATGATTTTTTTTACTGTCCGTATTGTATGCAGAAAAATATTTGTCCATTTTTTGATGAACAAATGAAAAATTTCGGCGATGATGATCAAATGTCAAGATTTGATAGATACGAAGATTCTTATGAATTTCAAGATTCAAACTTATTGACTAAAGAAATTCACTCAGATTTTTATAGAGCTTCTGACCAAGAAGTTAATAGAATATTAAGATTAATGCGTAATCAAATGCCTCAACTTTTCTCACTACTCCAAGGAGTTGGCGATAACTATTTTAGAACCGCTATTGCTTTCACTTTAGATAATGCTCAAACATATCCGGGAAATATAAATCAAAGTGTAAATAGAATTTTTAATGACTTTAGAAGAAGAAATAATTCAATTTTTCTTTCTCTTCGTTCTCTAGGTGTTCCTAACAACGTTATTAATCTCACTTTTAGATCTATAATTGAATTTACTCTTAGAAACATTAAACCTTCACCAGCTCCTGGTCCAAATCCTACTCCATCGCCTAGTAGTGGTTGGAGTAAATGGGAAGATCTTGGCGGAGTTTTAAAATATTCTCCTGGAGTTTCTTCTTGGTCTTCAAACAGGCTTGATGTATTTGTAACTGGATCTGATAATGCTCTTTACCACAAATGGTGGGACGGCTCTCGCTGGAATGATTTCGAAAACCTTGGTGGCGTTCTAACTTCTGGTCCAGCAGCTGTTTCTTGGGGAAATAATAGGCTCGATGTATTTGGTAAAGGTTCAAATAACGCAATGTATCATAAGTGGTGGGATGGCTCTCGTTGGAGTGATTTTGAAGATCTAGGTGGAGTTTTAACATCTGCACCTGCTGCTTCTTCCTGGGCCGCAAACAGAATAGATACATTTGTCCGTGGAACAGATAATGCTCTTTATCACAAATGGTGGGACGGCTCTCGCTGGAGTGACTTCGAAAACCTTGGTGGCGTTCTAACTTCTGGCCCAGCAGCTGTTTCTTGGGGAAATAATAGAATTGATGTATTTGTTCGTGGTCAGGGAAATCGTCTATATCATAAATGGTGGGATGGTTCTCGTTGGAATGACTTTGAAGACCTTGGTGGAAATTTAGCATCTGCCCCTGCTGTATCTTCTCGAGCTTCTAATAGGCTAGAGGTATTTGCACGAAATCAAAGTAACCAATTAATTACAAAGACATGGAACGGTTCGCGCTGGAGCGATTGGCAAACAATCGGTGGTTCCTTCACTTTAGATCCTGCGGCTGTTTCTTGGGGCTCTAACAGAACCGACGTATTTGCAAAAGGTCCACGAAATTCTCTATTGCATATTTGGAAAGATTAATTAGTATAAATTATTAAATTATAATTTTCTAAAAGAATAAAAAATGCTTAGTTTTTCTGTACTAAGCATTTTTTATTGCTATAAACTTTACAGGTTAAGCAACATATATTGATTTTTTAGAAACTCATAAATCCACACTAACTTTCTGCATCTGTGCATTGTTCTTACTCTTAATGAAAATCTATAGAAATAAGGTGTATTAATAATAAATGATTAACAAAAAACAATTATGTTTTTATTAAAATAAACAATACATCAATTAACCGATTTTATTAAATAACAACTCCCAAGAATACATTTAACTTCTTTTTTTATTGCCGCTACGGCTACCCCTACTTCTTCTGAATTCGAATAATCATTAAGTTCACCATAAATTCCTGCAATTGAAAGAGAAGTAAGTGGAAATATACCATTTTTTCCATATCTGTCTGTCGCCGTGATATATCTATTACTTCTGTCTTTTTCATTAAAAAAATTCAAAATCCCATCATTAAACTTCTTTGTAATTTTTTCACACAATTCTTCACATTCTTCAATTGGATTTTCTAAAATACTTACAAAATCATCTCCTCCTATATGTCCAATAAATCCATTATACAGGAAAAGTGATTTTATTTCAGCTTGTATTAATTGAGCTGTATATTTAAGAATCCTATCCCCATTTTCAAATCCGTACGTATCATTATAAACTTTAAAATTATCTAGATCTAGATAAAGAATACAACATTTACGTTTTGTTTTAATTATATTCATTATATTATTTTGTATAGCGGTATTACCTGGTAGCTCAGTAAGGGGATTAAGTTGTCTCGCGTAGTTACATTCTAACATTGTAGTATAATTTAACAAAGATCTTATTGTAACCATTCCACAGTATTTATTATTGTTAGTTACGATAATATAATCATATATATTTTGTGTTTTCCTAGACATTGCTAGCCTTGAAACTTCTGTTACTGGTGTATTGTAATCTACAACTAAAGGATTTGTATCCATAACTAAAGAAACAGGACGTTTTGTAAAAATTGCAACACCATATTTTGTAGCAAGCGCTGAGTCTAACGTATGTTTCATAATAAGACCTAATGGTACATCATTATTTACTATACAGGCTCCAGTAATATCGTTAGAATCAAAATATTCTTTAATATCACCACAATAAGTTTTAGGCCCAAATGGACTATCATGTCTAACAATTTCGCCTATACTGCTTGACTGATAGTTATAATACACATTATCCTTAAATTTATTACACCTTACAATTAAATCCTTAATATGATTAGGGATATTTAAAAAAGTTCCTGCTGGACGACTTAGTAAGAAACCTTGTCATGCATAGACGCCTAAGTTTACTAATGTTCTCAATTCTTCTTCTGTTTCTATCCCTTCAGCAATAAGCTTCATATTCGTTGCTTCCGATAGCTTAACAAAACACTCTACTAATGATTGTTTAAATGAATCTTCATTTATATCTCTAATTAAATCCATATCAATTTTTACATAATGTGGCTTTGTTTCATTAAGCATCTTAAGCCCTGAATATCCTGATCCAGTATCATCAATCGCAATTTTATATCCTTGATCTACATAATTGCTAAGAGCCTGTTTAAATCCTTTGTAATCTTCTATACACGTCTTTTCGGTAATCTCAAATATTATACAATCAGGTGACATGTTATGTTCTGCAAGAAATTCTTTAGTAAAACCCTTCTTAAATTTTTCGTCTTTAAAAATATGGGGATCTACATTTATAAAAAGATATTTATTTTTTTCAATATTTGTAGCTCTTTTAATAGCTTTTACTCTACATAATTGTTCTAACTCCCATGTTTTATTATAAACCTGAGCAGCGTTAAATAACTTATCTGGATTTTGCAATGGTGAGTCTATCGGCCCTCTGCTTAACGCCTCATACCCTATGATTTCCCCATCTAAAAGTGAAACAATGGGTTGATAAACTGTAGTTATATTTTTACTATTTAATATATTTTCCAACTCCTCTGCCTCATTATATTTTAAATTATCAACTAATGAATTTAACATATTATAATCTCCCCATATTTCTTCTTATTAGCTATTATAGTAGCTCTTGTAAATATAGTTGAAATATAACATAATCTTATTAAAAGTATTTATAATTTTTGTTAAGTTAATGTAAAAACGTTTATCTATTCAAAGTCAAATTTATTACATAAATTGGAATTAACATATTTTGCTTCCATAAACTTATGATATAATTATTGTAAAGACAATTCTAAGGAGGCATCTTCATGACAAAGGTTAATAAATTACCTATAACAAAACTGTGGAATCCGAAATCATTTATTATATTTTCCGTATTTTTCTCATTTCTACCAGCTGGGATCATGTGTGCTTTGAATTATGGACGATCTGGAAGTCAAAAAAAGAAGTGGATATTTCTTTTAGCAAGCATCTTAGTATTTATAGCACTTATTGCACTGCTGCCTATATTATCAATTAATACTTCTATCATATTTTTCAGTATTAATATAGCTTTAGGAATAATTCTTATGTTCACCCAGTTAAAGCTGTATAATGAACATATTCAAAATGGCGGGCAAAGTGCTTCATATTTACTTCCTGTAATCATAGGGCTTTTGATTTTTTCGTTGTCTGCTGCTTCAATTCTATACTCAATTTACGTACCAAAAAATGCTCTTGATTATGGCGAAAATCATTTATTTTATACTAATAAGATAACAGAATCCCAAGCGAAAAAACTTGGAGATTATTTAAATTCAGAAGGATACTTCACTCCTAGTTCAAAAGTGGATGTTAAAATTGATAAGCAAGATGCACTCTATATTTTATCTCTTGTTGTAGAAGGTGACTATAAAAGTGATACAAGCTATGTAGAACCTATGAAGGCAATATCAAGGGAACTTTCTAAAAATGTTTTTGAAAATAGTAAAGTTAGAATAGATTTATGCAATGATAGATTCCAAGTTCTTAATTCCATCAATGTAGACTAAACTTTTCTTATATGACTCTGCAATATAGATATCCCAACTAAGACCTGAACTTATGCATATAACTCGCCGAAATGAGTAACATACTTTTGTTCCAGTTTCTAGGTAATTCTGATGGGTGATTCTAAGGCTATAAAGTTGCACCCAAAGTGCTAGCCTCAAAGAACAAGCTTTGAACTAGCACTTTGGAACAACTTATAACCAAAGAATCACATCCATCAAAATTACCAATGAAACATTCCACAAAAGTATATTACTCATTTCTGGTTGGAATATATTTCATAGTTTAAGTATAGTTTATGATTATAATATCTATATAATAAAAATAATCTATCTTTAAATTTTATTCTAAATTTCAGCAAAAAGAAGGGAGTGTCGCAAAATGATTAAATTTTAATCAGGAGCGATACTCCTTTTCGGTTTAAACTAGCAAACTTCTAAATATTTGAAATACAATATTAATTATTTAAAGATTTCTGATTTTTAAGTGCACTAAAATAAGCCCAGTTAATTTATTCCATAATTAGGCAGTAGGTTTCAATTCATGAAGATGATTTTTAGTTTTTTCATTTTGTATTTTTGAATGTAATTTGTTAATGTTATAACCAAAACAAAGCAAAATAAATTCGGTTTGAACGCTATTTTTTCCACGTGTTAAAAATCTATTGAATTCATAATCACTTTTTAGAACTCCAAATGCTCCTTC
>NZ_JBJIAB010000064.1:0-15464 GCF_045310795.1 Candidatus Clostridium helianthi | reverse complement strand
GGAACTACTCCAACATCACTAGTATTAACAAGACAAAAGTTACCACTATATGATGGATGTCCTAAGAGAGCATTAAAAGGTGGATATATCTTAAAAGATTCTAAGAAGGAAACTCCAGATGTACTTTTAATGGCATCAGGTTCAGAAGTAGAATTAATCTACAAAGCAGCAGCTGAATTAGAAGCTAAAGGAATAGATGCAAGAGTTATAAGTATGCCATCATTTGAATTATTTGATGCTCAAGACGAAAGCTATAAAGAATCAGTTATGCCAAATAAAGTTCGTGCAAGAGTTGCAGTAGAAGCATTAACAAGCTTTGGATGGCATAAATATGTAGGTCTTGATGGAGAGGTTATATCTTTAGATACCTTTGGAGCATCAGGTAAAGCAGAAATTCTATTCGAGAAATTTGGATTCACTGTAGAAAATGTTGTTGAAAAAGCTATTAATGTTGCTAACAAGTAAACCATATTTATTTTATTAGTATTCGTAGATACAATAAACTATAAAGATAAAAAGCTGATTATTTATAAATTCCCAAAAAGTGTTTATAATTATATAATAATATTAAAGCCATATAAAAAGATATTTATTTCTATTTTATATGGCTGTTCTAGCAGATTGATTCAAAAAATGTGTACATTAATAGATAAGTTACATTAGTAATGATAAACAGTAGATTAGAAATATTAAAAACATACAGTTAAATATTTTATGAAGGATTGAGGTAGTTAAATATATGAATAAGATAACAATGAAAGATATTGCAGAAAAAGTAGGAGTTTCAAAAACGACAGTATCTATGGTTGTTAATAAGAAAGATAGCAATATAAGCGAAGAAACCAAAAATAAAATTTATAGTGTTATAAAAGAAACAGGATATATTCCTAATAATGTGGCTAGAGGGTTAAATACCAAAAAATCTGGAAGCATTGGAATGATTATTCCAGATATATCAAATCCATTTTTCTCAGAGTTATCAAGAGCTATAGAAGATGTTGCAAATAAGTTAGGGTACAATGTGATTTTGTGTAATTCTGATAATAATCCAGATAAAGAAAAGAAATATGTAGAGCTTTTAATAAGCAAATTAATTGATGGAATAATTTTAATTCCGGGACAAGAAAGTGAGAGTAATGCGAATATTTTGAAATTGAATGGCATACCATTTGTGGTTATGGATAGATATATTAAAGGTTTTGAAGATTATCCAGGGGTTTATTTTGATAATAAACAAGGAATAAAATGCGGTATAGAATATTTATATAGTAAAGGTAAGCGAAATATAGTATTTGTTTCTGGACCAAAGAAAATAAATGTAAACCAAGAGAGAATAGATGGGTATAAGGAGATTATGACTAAGTATGGAATTTATAATAAGTCATTAATTTTTGAAAGTACATTTTCTTTAGAAGGTGGTATTGAAGTAACTAATCAGATAATTGATCAATGTGGATGTTTTGATGCTATCTTTTATTCTAATGATATAATGGCTATAGGTGGGATAAAAACTCTTAAAAGAAGAGAATATAGAGTTCCGGAAGATATTCTGATAATGGGTTTTGATGGAATAACACTATCTAAAATGATCGAACCAGAACTTACAACAATTCAACAACCTATTTATAGTATGGGACAACAAGCATCTAAATTAATAATAGATATTATAACAGAACAACCAATAAAAAATAAAAAAGTATATTTTACACCTAATATTATAGTTGGCGGAACGGCCTAGTACAAAAAGTGTTGTAATGAGAATGAAGCTGTGATCTATTATGCACATGATACTGTGGAAATAGTACATATTACTGAATTAAAAAAACTTCTTCTAAGACATATAACACTTATCAAGATTATATCAATTCATTAAGTTTTGATGAAAAATGGATTTAATATAATGTAAGTACCAATACTTTTAAAATTACAACTATCGAAGTATTTATTAAGCCGTTATAAGAATGTAAGCAAAGATGCAGGTGCATTTTATGATTTAAACCATAAATAAGTGGAAACAATGTATTTGGAAATAACGACAATCAGTCACTGCATTTTTATAGTGTTATGACTGATTGATTATAGAAAAATAAAGATAAGTATTATAAATATAGTAATTGGAATTCTTCAGCAATATATTAATATGAGAACGAACTAAAAGCTCTTGTTTAGCAATGACGTAAAATACCGTCAAAATATGTACAATCCTATTTATTAATTAACTAATTACTATTATTGTTACAAGAGTTCTAAACTGGCACGCTATTGGAGAATTTATATAAGAATCACCAAGGAAATACAAATTCAATTGTTCAGACAAGCCTTGCGTTAGCGCTTGAAAACTATGAAGGTGCAAATAAAAGATGTTAATATAGAAACGTTTAGGGCAAAGAACACAGAAGAGTCGAATTTACAGGAAACAACATTGATAACTTTATTAGATGAATCAACTATTCCCCTCAACTTTATTATACCATATGAAATTTTTAAATAACAGGCTTATAATATGTGCTTATTCTGTGTATCATAGGAACAGAATCACTTCGTAGAAAACTGCTTCACCCGTATATAGAAAATATATTAAAAGTTTAAATGGTTTTAACGGAAGTATAAGCGGGTGAGCAAGTGAATTAAACTACTCAGGGTTCCGACTTAAAAGAGGAAGGGGAATGTGTATGAATTCATATGTACTTAGCTTTCAGGAGATTGATAAAACAAAGATTTCCATGGTTGGAGGGAAAGGTGCTAATCTAGGAGAATTATCTAGAATTACTGAAATTTTAGTACCAGAAGGTTTTTGTGTTACAACAGAAGCGTATAAAAAAATAACTGAAGATAATGAAGAACTTAAAGGTTTATTAGATGAATTATCGCATTTTGGAGTAGAAGACATAGAAAAAATAAGAGAAATTAGCAGTGAAATTCGCAAGGTGATTGAAGGGATAACTATACCTGAAGTTATTAACGAAGAGATTGCAAGATTTATATTAAGACTTGGTGAAAAAGATTCATATGCCGTACGTTCTAGTGCAACCGCAGAGGATTTGCCGACAGCTTCTTTTGCAGGTCAGCAGGATACGTATTTAAATATTATTGGAAAGGAATCAATCTTAAAGCATATCAGAAAGTGCTTGGCATCACTGTTTACAGAGAGAGCAGTAATTTATCGTATTCAAAACGGATTTAACCACAATAAAGTGCACCTTTCTGTGGTTGTTCAGAAGATGGTATTCCCTAAGGCGGCAGGAATTTTGTTTACTGCTGATCCTGTTACTTGTAATAGAAAAGTGGTGTCCATTGATGCAAGCTTTGGGCTAGGGGAGGCCTTGGTTTCTGGATTAGTGAATGCTGATAATTATAGAGTACGCAATGATAAAATAGTAGATAAGAAAATATCTACTAAGAAGCTAGGTATCTATTCTTTAAAAGATGGTGGTACCGAAAAGTTGGAGATTGAGCCTGAAATGCAAAATAGTCAAGTGCTGACAGATGAACAGATTTTGAGACTTACACATATGGGGAGAAAGATTGAAGAGCATTTTGGATGTCCACAAGACATAGAATGGTGTTTGGCTCACGATACATTTTATATCGTTCAGAGCCGACCAATCACTACTTTATATCCGGTCCCTGAAGCTAGTGATGATGGAAAACATGTATATTTATCTGTGGGACATCAACAAATGATGACCGATCCTTTGAAGCCACTCGGAATCTCTTTAAAGGAGTTAATATCTTTTGGTCGATGGTTTAAAGCTGGTGGAAGATTTTTTGTTGATGTGGCACCAATGCTGGCTTCACCAGATGGCAGAAAAAACTTATTAAATAATATGAAACAACTCGAACCTCTCACAGAAGACGCAATTATGACCATAATAGAGCGAGATTTCATAAAATGCTTACCAAATGATAAAGAGGAACAGAGTGACATTAAAAGCAATAAAAGTATCTCAGCTGCAGGTTCAGAGCCACAAAAGGAATTGGATCCAACAATTGTTTCTGAACTGATTAAGAAGACTCAATCATCAATAGAAGAGTTGAAACAAGATATCAAAAAGAAATCAGGGGTAGATTTAATAGATTTTATTCTAGAAGATACGAATGAGTTAAAGAGAATTTTATTTGATCCACAAAGTACAGCTGTATTTATGTCTGCTATAAATGCTTCGCTTTGGATTAATGAAAAGATGAACGAGTGGTTAGGTGAAAAAAATGCAGCCGATATCCTTTCTCAATCTGTACCAAACAATATTACTTCGGAAATGGGTCTAGAATTAATGGATGTGGCAGATGTGATACGTCCTTATCCAGAAATAGTTGATTTTTTGCAACATGTAAAAGATGATAACTTTTTGGAGGAAGTGATTAAATTTCATGGTGGAAAGGAAACAAGGGATGCAATCTTGTCTTATCTTAGGAAATTTGGAATGCGCTGCAGTGGAGAAATTGACATTACTAGAACTCGATTCAGCGAAAAACCAATTACACTTGTCCCTATGATTTTAAGCAATATTAAAAACTTTGAGCCGAGTGCTGGCAAAAAGAAATTTGAGCAAGGGCGACAGGAAGCTTTGAATAAAGAACAAGAGTTATTAAGTAGGTTAAGAGAGTTACCTGATGGTGAAGAAAAGGCCAAAGAGACAAAAAGAAATATCGACTTGATCAGGAATTTTATAGGCTACCGCGAATACCCAAAATACGGTATGATTAGCCGCTATTTTGTTTATAAGCAGGCTTTAATGAAAGAAGCGGAACGACTCGTACAAGATGGCGTTATTCATGAAAAAGAAGATATTTATTACATTACTCTTGAGGAACTTCGCGAAGTGGTACACACAAATAGACTTGATTATGATATTATAATCAAGCGTAAAGAAGAACATAAATTAAATGAGAAACTAACACCACCACGTGTTATGACTTCTGATGGTGAAATTATTACAGGTAAATATAAACGAGAAAATATTCCAGCAGGCGCGATTCCAGGGCTACCTGTTTCTTCTGGAGTTATAGAAGGAAGAGCGCGTGTCATTTTAAACATGGAAGATGCTGTGTTAGAAGCTGGAGATATATTAGTCACATCATTTACAGACCCTAGCTGGACACCATTATTTGTATCAATAAAAGGTCTAGTCACAGAAATTGGGGGACTCATGACTCATGGAGCTGTTATAGCGCGTGAATATGGATTACCAGCAGTTGTAGGAGTAGAGAATGCAACTAAACTGATAAAAGATGGGGATCGGATTCGTGTAAATGGTACAGAAGGTTATGTAGAAATTTTATAGTGGAGAAGAGGCTATAAATTGAGATTACCGAATAGACAAGTGGAAACTTAAAAAAATTATTACCGAGGACCAATATTCATTTGACTATAACATTGATTCTAAAGAAGTCAAAAATGAGAAGACAAAGCTTGATTAGATAGACTTCTAAAAAATTGAAGTGTTCAGACATTGGATTTAAAGATTAACTATGTTATACTCATATATATCATTTATAGGACTTTGGAGGTGGTAGGTATGTTTATAAATTTAAAAAATGAAAATAACTTACAGAGTGCTTATGCCCATGCAGAATAGTAGAAATGCAACAAACTGCGTGGGATAAAAAGTTGCATTAGCTGCTAATTCTGCACTTTATTTAATTGATTAAGTAAAGGGGTAGAAGTATGAAATATATCAATGCAGCAGATGTGCTTCCAAAAGAATTATTGAATGAAATTTTAAATTATGTAGATGGAGAATTGTTATATATTCCTGCTTCTAGAAAAAAACGAAAGTGGGGAGAAAATAGTGGTTCAAGAGAATATTATAAGAAACGTAATAGTGAAATAATCAATCAATATAAAGATGGAGCGACAATAACTAATATTGCCGAGAAATATTGTTTATCATATGACTCAGTAAGAAAAATAGTGAATAAATAAAACAAGAGATATCTAAAATTATGCCTATAGAATAGACACATGAAAAAAGTGTTTAATCTATAGGTGTTTTTTTATTCTGTAGGAAACCGTATAGCTGTAAAATCTGTACACATTGCACTACTTGATGGGATAAATTATGAGAAAGGCTGATTTAGAAGGGGAATTTTTAAAAGATGATAGAAAAAATATTGGCCTACGATTTTGTTAATGTTCAGGAAAGAATAATTATAACTATTCTTAAGGCTATTATATTAGAGCAGAAAATCATAAAATAAAAGCATGCTTTAGTAGTGCTTAAGCAAATACTAAGATTGATATTTTTATTTAGAATAGATAATATCAATAACAAAATCCACATACATTTTGAATAATAAACTAGGCTTTCAAAATTATTTGTATTATGTATCAAGAGCTAATATTTTATTATCTTCAAGTACAAATTCTAGAATAATAAAGACTTTAGATATATGAATATGTTCAAATAATAAAGCTAATATGATAATTAATAAACCTCGATTTTAAGGAATTTGGAAGATTTATCAGTTAGTACATAAGTCGATTAATAAAAATAAAATGTAATTCAAAAAGTGGAGTGATAAACAAGGAGGAAAAGATAATTATGATAAATTCGTTTTTAATGGTTGGTCAATCAAATATGGCTGGTAGAGGATTTTTAAAAGATGTTCCACTAATTTGTAATGAACGTATAAAGGTAATGCGTAATGGAATATGGCAAATAATGACGGAGCCGATAAACTATGATAGACCTTATTCAGGCATTGGTCCGGCGGCTTCTTTTGCTGCTGCATGGTGTAGAAAAAATAAAGATGAAGAAATAGGTTTAATACCTTGTGCTGATGGTGGTACAAGTTTAGATGATTGGTCAGTGGATGGTCCATTATTCAAACATGCTATATTACAAGCAAAACTTGCTAAAGAAAGTAGTAAGCTTAAGGGAATTCTATGGCATCAAGGTGAAAGTGATTCTCTTTCAGGGCTTTACAAGCTTTATAATAAAAAGTTTTCAGTAATTGTTGATGCATTTCGTAGAGAGCTTGGTGAGCCAGATATTCCTATTATTATAGGTGAAATTGGAGACTACTTAGGAAGTGGATTTTTAGGTACCTATTTTCCAGAATACCCTAAAATAAATGAGGAACTTTTAGAGTTCGCCAAAGGTCACAAGAATTGTTATTTTGTAACAGCATCAGGCTTAACAGCTAATCCTGATGGTATTCATATAAATGCAGCTTCACAGAGAATATTTGGGCTTAGGTATTTTGAAGCATATGATAAATTAAATCATATATTAACTCCACTAGAAGGTGAAGAAGATGCTATTAACATAGACAGTGAAAGAGTTTTAACAAAGACTGAAAAGATGACAATACTAGAAAATAAATTTGCTGGAGGACATATATCATTAGAAGACTATCAAGTACAAATGTCAAATATCAATAATGATAATAAGGTCTTCTTGAGCTAAAAGTACAATTCAGAGTTAAATGTAGTGGGCAGATGTTTTACAAGTTTTCTTTAATGCATCTTCTAAATAAAATCGAGTCAGCAGAATAACTGTATTCTAATATTCTTCACCATATTTATTCTGAAGAATATTAGAATATATATTCTTCAGAATATGCTTGAATAATGCGGGTTTGAATGCTGTAGGTTCAAAAAAATATCTCAATTTTTATGTAATTTACGATAGAAGAACAGATTTTTATATTGAGAGATAAGAAGTTTGAAGAGAGAATAAAATTGTGGAGAGTTAAATGATTTAGTGCGGAATCTAAAAAGAGGGAAACCTTTGTCAAAAAACAAATAGGACATGATTAAATATTAAAATATGAACCAATGATATTAAAAGTATCATTGGTTTATGTTATAATTTTTTTAATTATGGATGTGTATTAAATAAAGAACTTATAGCTAATTGTAATAATGTGTATGGCCAAGCCAATTTGCTTGATAAGGTTAGGTTATAAGATGTATTTTAAAACTACATCCTATTCTTTATAAAAAAATATAACTGAAAAAGAGGTATAAAGTATGATAAAACCAATAGTAAAAGATATATTATTTTTAGGGCAAAAATCAGAAGAGGCAACTAAAAATGATATGGTAGTAATTGATGATTTAATAGATACATTAAGAGCAAACTTAGAGCATTGTGTTGGATTGGCTGCTAATATGATTGGAGTAAAAAAGCGTATATTAGTATTTACTGTAGGCAATCTTATTGTACCTATGATAAATCCAGTTATATTAAAAAAGGAAAAGCCTTATGAAACAGAAGAAAGCTGCTTATCTTTAATTGGATTTAGAAAAACAAAGAGATATGAAATGATAGAGGTTATGTATCTTGATAGAAACTTTAATAAGAAGAAACAAGTGTTTAATGGCTTTACAGCACAAATAATTCAACATGAAATGGATCATTTTGAAGGTATAATAATCTAATCATCAAGTTAAAAACGTAGCTTGATAATACTAAAAATAAATCCTTAAATGCAAAAGGAAAGCACAATATTCAATTTATATTTGCTTTTAATAACTGCATTTACATAAGCACACATGTATGTTAGGATTTGGTACAAAGATGAAATCTTTTAGAAAAAGTAAGATGGTTGAGGTGTTAATAATGAATATAAAGATAGTTCCTGGCCTTAATAACTCTGGGCCAGAACATTGGCAGACTATTTGGGAGAAAAAATATGGATTTAAAAGAATAGCCCAAGAGGAATGGGATTATCCAGTATATAAAGAATGGGAAAAAAATTTAATAGAAAATCTTTCAATAGAAAATAGCTGCGATGTAGTATTAGTTGCACACAGCCTTGGCTGCTTGCTTACTGTAAAAGCCATGCCTAAGATACGAAAGTACTTGAAAGCAGTCTTCTTAGTGGCTCCACCAGATCCAAACAAGGAACAATTTCCAAATTTTTTAGACTCATTTGAACATTTGCCAGAGGATAACCTGGAGTTGCCTGGAATGCTAATTTATAGTGAGAATGATCAATATTCATCATCTCTGTTTTGTATAGAAAAAGGCAAACAGTGGGGCCTTGAAACAGTATCTGTGGGTAGAAAGGGTCATATAAATAGTGAATCCAATATAGATGATTGGAATGAAGGATTTAATTTATTTCAGAAACTATTGGAAAGAATTCGATAAGATTTTTCACTTTCAATTGTACAGTGTTAATTTGAAGGGAGTTACGATTTTATGCATGATGTAGTGGCAAAAGGTATATTATCTAGTAGTAATGGAATGAATATTTATAGAGGATGTACTCATGGATGTATATATTGTGACGCCAGAAGTCATTGTTATGGAATGGATCATATATTTGAAGACATTGAGGTTAAGGCTAATGTGCTGCAGTTATTAGAGGACGCACTTAAGAAAAAAAGAAGAAAGTGCATGATTGGAACAGGTGCAATGAGTGATCCATATATTCATCTAGAAGAAAATCTTCAAAATACAAGAAAATGTTTGGAGATAATTGATAAGTATGGATTTGGACTCGCGATACAAACTAAATCAAATAGAATTTTAAGAGACTTAGAGTTGCTAAGAAGTATAAATAAAAAAGCAAAGTGTGTTGTGCAGATGACATTAACAACTTATGATGAAGAATTATGTAAGATTATTGAACCTAATGTTTCTACAACAAAAGAACGATTCGAAGTTTTAAAAATAATGAGGGATAACAAAATTCCTACGGTAGTTTGGCTAAGTCCTATTTTACCTTATATAAATAATACAGAGGAAAATATAAGAGGAGTTTTAGATTATTGTATAGAAGCTAAAGTTAAAGGAATTATAGTATTTGGTATTGGATTAACATTAAGAAATGGAAATAGGGAATATTATTATAAGAATTTAGATAAGCATTTTAAAGGTTTAAAAGAAAAATATATAAGAGAATATGGGAATAGTTATGAAGTGTTAAGTAAGAATCATGAAAAATTAATGAAAATTATTAAAGACACCTGTCAGCAGAATAATATTATTTTTGAAGTGAAAGAAGTTTTTAATTATATGAAAGCTTTTGAAGAGGAGAATAATGAAGTTCAAATAGGTTTTGATATATAGGAAATAATTTCTATGATAAAAAGGTGTTATCTACTTTGTATATAATATTCATATACAAAGTAGAATAAAGGGCTCTTATTTTTATTACAGCAAAACTATAACTGATTGAGCTTGCTTTCAGGCTCTTCACCATTCTCTACACGCTTTATATTATTCACGAAGAAATCATATCTTTTTTTATGGAATTTGAGACCATCAGGCAAGCCTGCTGTATGAGGAGTAAGTATCACATTTCTTAGATTTCGGAGTTCACTTTCAATTGGAAGAGGTTCAGATTCAAACACATCAAGGCATGCTCCTGAAATGTCCTTGTTTTTCAATGCATCTATCAAGTCTCTTTCATTGACAATTCCGCCGCGGGCTGTATTGACAAAAAGTGCAGTATTCTTCATTTTCTTGAATACATCTTTGTTGATTAGCTGTTTGGTTTGCTGATTTAAGGATACATGCACACTTACTATGTCTGATGCGCCTACAAGAGTATCGAAATCCGTCATTTTCACAAAACCGTCAGACTGTACAATGGGATTTCTAGCATAAACCAGAACATTCATATCAAAAACCCTGCAAAACTCAGCTACTTTTTTACCGACGGAGCCAAAGCCTATAATCCCGATGGTTTTGCCTTTTAATTCACTTCCTGTATACTGCAATCCATTTTCATCTATCTTATTCTTCATGAAAGAATCAAGAAACGGTATGTTTTTATAATAAGACAATATCAGCGCCATTACGTGCTCGGCAACTGCCTGTGCATTCACTCCTGCAGCATTGGCAGCCCAAATGCCGTACTGCGTGCAGGCATCGATATCTACATTGTCAAATCCTGCACCCGTCTGTACCAACTTTAATTTTTTTGCTATAGAAAGCAAACTGCAATCTACTTTAATATGTTCAGGTATGAGTACCTGACAATCTTCAATATGATGCAACATTTCTTTTCCGGGCTGGACAATTACGATGTCCCAGTCTTCTGGAAAATGCCTTACAATATTTGATTTTGAGGTCTCAGTAAAATATCCGACTATAAGAATTTTCATTTTTAAACCACCTTTCATTCTCTATATCATTTCGAAGAAAATCCGTTTGATGTTAGCAAGTACAAGCCAGGCATTTTCTACATCATATACCGCGAGCGAAATCTCAGAATTTTTCATATTTTGTTCGTTATTATAATATACATAGTCCTTCTTATTGTCAAAGTAAGTTAAGATCTATTTAGCATTAATATTCTATGAATATTGCTATTCTCACTGCACTGCTATCTAGATAACAATTGCAAAATATTTGAAGTTATATCTTTACTGAATTGATACTTTTCTTTTGACGCAATAGGATTAATTGCTGCTAAAGGTATTTCCCTTTCATAAAGGGAGCCGTGAGTTCGTACGTCTTTAGTATTTAAATAAATACCTTCAATCTCGGCAAATGCATAATCTTCAGATGCAAAAATGACGTAGTCTCCTATACTATTTATTGGCAAATGATAAAGTTCAGCAGCTTCTTTGTTATTCAAAATTTTGTCAACTGATATTTGAGCAGACACAAATTTGAGATACTTTTCCATTTCATCTGCATTTTTCATATATACATAAAGTGTTCCACCTTCCTGATACGCATGATTTTCAATATATCTATCTTTCATTGGAGGCACACATACAACATGAAAACCTGGTTGTTCAGATAAATTTTGAAAATTTACAAGAGTAGTTTTTTTATTCATTCCATGATCAGCAGTAATATAAATCTGGCAGGTTGGCTCTAATTCGTGTATTTTTTTGATGCAGTTATCAATATCGCTTATTTGTTTTTTAGCCTGTTCAGAGTTTGGTCCATAATGATGCATAATATAGTCATTAGTAGTGCAGTACACAATTTCAGGAGATTCTTTTTGTATGCACGTATAGGTTGCATCTAAAATCCATTTGCTACTTTCTACACTTTGTATTTTTGGCGGCATAGAAATGCCTAGCTGCTCTAAAAGGTTAAGGTCAGGCTTTTCAGCACTAATTCCTAAATCAACATCTTCTCCATATACTTCAAGAATCTTTCCTTTTACTGTCAATAAAGCAGTTTTACCACCAATACTTTTAATGTGCTGTAATATTGTAGTAGCTTTCATAAATCCTTTCTCTTGTATAAATCCAGACTTTCCTGTTATGTGATCATAAAAGAAATTTCCTACCATTTGTGTCTCATTTGGCCAAAGTCCTGACAGAATAGAGGCATGATTAACATTGGTTACCGTAGGAATTGCACCATAGATATTTTTTATGAATCCTTTTTGCTCACATAAACCATAAATATTTGGTGCATTTTCCAAAGTAAAATACTCTGGAGAGCACCCATCAATGACAACAATCAATATTTTTTGCATAATTTACATCCCCTTTAATCAAGACACTTATTTGTTTTTAGATTATCACCTCTATAATGCTTTGTAAAATATGAATAATATTATATAATGATTAGTAAATACTTAACTATATGGAATGGGGGATTTCAATTGACAATTCGTGATTTAGAAATATTTGTAGAAGTTTGTACTCAAATGAGTATGAGTAAAGCCGCTCAAAAATTATATATATCGCCATCATCCGTTAGTCAGTCAATATCAGTGCTGGAGAATGAATATAATACAAAGTTATTTGAGCGATTATCTAAAAAACTATATTTGACTTCTAATGGAAAGGAATTGATTTTCCATGCAAAACAATTATTATATGATTTAGGGCAAATGAACTTAAAAATGAGAAATCTTTCCTATCAAGGACTAGTACGCATTGGAGTTTGTACCACAATTGGTCATAAATTAATTTACCCAATATTAGAGAAATTCCAGAACCTTTATCCTTCCGTAAATATTCAAGTTGAAATTGGAAATAGCTCCTACATAGAACAAAAGATATTATCATATGATTTGGATGTAGCCATTATTCAAATGGAATCTCCTTGCAGTGAGTTAACATATGTTGATTTTTTAGATGATAAACTAATGCTTGTTTGCCATCCAGAAAATCCCCTTGCTGAACAAACAATTAAAATTAATCAATTAAGCTCAGAACCAGTAATAGCCCGTGAACCTGGAAGCAGAACTCAAAAAATGCTTCAAGATATTTTTGATGAATCGCATATTATTCCTAATGTTACATGGATTTGCAAAAGTATTGATTCTATAAAAGAAGCTGTAATTCATAATAAAGGAATAGCACTTTTATCTCAATACTTAATACAAGACGAATTAAAAAACAGAAAAATCGCAAAAATAAATTTAGAAGAATATAATTTTACAAGGAAGTTCTATATTTCATATCATAAAAACAAGCATTTAACAGAATATATACATAACTTTATAATGCTGTGTAGTACAATAAAGGATGAGAATCCCCTAAAGGTACAATAGTACTTTGGATATATTATGTATATGTTGGAGAAAGTACATTCTATTTGCAGTCAACCTTATATATTAATTTAAATAAGATTTGAAATGCCTCATAACAATGTGGTCACGTTTTGATTTAAAGAGCATTTTCCATATGATAATAAAAAAATGGATGTTTATCCCGATAAAGGATAAACATCCATTTTTATCTAAATACTAAGCAATTTAATACTTAGTAACTTGTCTTTAAGTCAATTGAGCAACAGATTTCTTAACTTGTGAGAAGATCAGAAAATAATTTTAAGAATAGATAATAAATTTTAAAGTTATGAATAGTATTTAATTGATAATATATTAAAGATTTATATATATTTATCTGCTATTAAATAGGTTTAATTAACAAGGAGGGTAATTTAATGAATTTTAAGTTGACTAGAGAACAACAATTAGTACAACAAATGGTTAGAGAATTCGCAGTAAATGAAGTTAAGCCAATAGCTGCTGAAATCGACGAAACAGAAAGATTCCCTATGGAAAACGTTGAAAAAATGGCTAAGCTTGGAATGATGGGAATTCCATTTTCAAAAGAATTTGGCGGAGCAGGCGGAGATGTTCTTTCATATATAATTGCTGTGGAAGAATTATCAAAAGTTTGTGGTACTACAGGAGTTATTCTTTCAGCGCATACATCATTATGTGCAACAGTAATTAATGAAAATGGAACTAACGAACAAAGAGCAAAATATTTGCCTGATCTTTGTAGTGGTAAGAAAATTGGTGCTTTCGGATTAACAGAACCAGGTGCTGGTACAGATTCTGGAGCTCAACAAACAACTGCTGTATTAGAAGGGGATCATTATGTATTAAATGGTTCAAAAATCTTCATAACAAATGGTGGAGTTGCTGAAACTTTCATAATATTTGCTATGACTGATAAGAGCCAAGGAACAAAAGGAATTTCTGCATTCATAGTAGAAAAGTCATTCCCAGGATTCTCAATAGGAAAATTAGAAAATAAGATGGGAATCAGAGCATCTTCAACTACTGAGTTAGTTATGGAAAACTGCATAGTACCAAAAGAAAACCTACTTAGCAAAGAAGGTAAGGGATTTGGTATAGCAATGAAAACTCTTGATGGAGGAAGAATTGGTATAGCTGCTCAAGCTTTAGGTATTGCAGAAGGAGCTTTTGAAGAAGCTGTTAACTATATGAAAGAAAGAAAACAATTTGGTAAACCATTATCAGCATTCCAAGGATTACAATGGTATATAGCTGAAATGGATGTTAAAATCCAAGCTGCTAAATACTTAGTATACCTAGCTGCAACAAAGAAGCAAGATGGTGAGCCTTACTCAATAGATGCTGCAAGAGCTAAATTATTTGCTGCAAATGTTGCAATGGAAGTTACAACTAAGGCAGTTCAAATCTTTGGTGGATATGGTTACACTAAAGAATACCCATTAGAAAGAATGATGAGAGATGCTAAAATATGCGAAATCTACGAAGGAACTTCAGAAGTTCAAAAGATGGTTATCGCAGGAAGCATTTTAAGATAGGAGGACTTTTAGAATGAATATAGTAGTTTGTGTAAAACAAGTTCCAGATACTACAGCTGTAAAAATTGATCCTAAAACTGGTACATTAATTAGAGATGGTGTTCCATCAATAATGAACCCAGAAGATAAGCATGCTTTAGAAGGTGCATTACAATTAAAAGAAAGAGTTGGAGGAAAAGTTACTGTAATAAGTATGGGACTTCCAATGGCTAAAGCTGTTTTAAGAGAAGCATTATGTATGGGAGCTGATGAAGCTGTCCTATTAACAGATAGAGCACTTGGAGGAGCAGATACTTTAGCTACTTCAAAGGCACTTGCAGGAGTAATAGCTAAATTAGATTATGATTTAGTATTTGCTGGAAGACAAGCGATTGATGGAGATACTGCTCAAGTAGGACCAGAAATAGCAGAACATTTAAACATTCCTCAAGTAACTTACGTTCAAGACGTTAAAGTTGAAGGAAATACATTAATAGTAAATAGAGCACTAGAAGATGG